>JAJZEQ010000219.1 GCA_021851345.1 Pseudomonadota bacterium | reverse complement strand
ATGACCTGCAGTTGCGCGGGCCCGGCGAACTGCTAGGTGCGCGGCAAAGCGGTGTGGCGATGCTGCGCTTCGCCGACATCAGCGCGGATGAGGATCTGTTGAATCATGCGCGGCTGGCCGCCGACGAACTGCTGCGCGATTTTCCGGAAGCCGCAAGGGCGCATTTGCAACGCTGGATGGCAAACAAACAGGATTACCTGCATGTCTGAAACTCTCTCAACTTTGGAGTGCGGCGACGTGTCGCCGCCTTCTCAAAGCGCAGAAGTGTTTTATTCAATCACCAGCCATTTCACCAAGCAAGCAAAAAAACGATGGGCTAGCGGCTGCTGATGCGCACTCAATATCGAAGACTATGTTCCCGCTCAAAGCATGGGAGCGATAAAAAATGACCACTTCTGACAAATTCTGGCGCGGTACCGCGCTGGGTTGCGGAGCGGAGCTCGCGCCCTGGCTGCGCGATCGTGGCTCCCTGACCCGGCGCATCCGGCAACACTGCACGCATTTTGCGGTGCGCGGCGTGCGCAGCGGCCTGGCGCGCATCGCGCCGGACGAATCTGCCTTGCTGGGCATTGCGCCAAAACAGCTTGCCTGGTCTCGCGAAGTGTTCCTGTATGCCGACGGCCGGCCCGTGGTATTCGCGCACAGCGCGCTCGCCAGCCGGCATTTGCGCGGCGCGTGGCCGGCTGTGCTCACGCTGGGAAACAAGCCGCTGGGAGGATTTCTGTTCGCGCATCCGCTGGTGGAGAGAATGCCGCTGCATTACCACGTGCTGCGGGACTCGCACCCGTTGTATCAGCGCGCCGCCGGGGTATTGGGGCATCCGCCGCACACGCTGTGGGCGCGGCGCTCGTTGTTCTATTTGCGCGATGCCCCGCTGCTGGTCACTGAAGTGTTCCTGCCGGACATCCTGACGCTGACTGGCCCGGTATGAAACAGGCCGGCAAGCTGCTGGCGGGCATCCGTGAACCCGGTGTGGATGGGCAACCCGGCCTGTCTTAAGTGTTGTCCTCCTTGGCCTTTTTGCTTTCGCTGGCTTTTTTGCTGATACGCCATACAAACAAGACCACTCCGATGATGGCGACGAAGGTTACAAATTCGACCGCCCAGACTATCGTCTGAATGCTCTCCCTCTTTGGCATATCCAATTGAGCCTGGGCATTGCCCGCCAGCAGGGCCGTTCCACCCACAGCAAACAAAACAAGAATCAAACCGTTTATCAAGGCCTTCATGCTGCTTACTCCCTTCCATGAGCTGCCGAAGCAGGTGAATTGAAATTCGATGAATCTTGGTACAAATGACGGACCGGGCGCATCTCAGGGGCTGAAAAATTCGCTCAGTGTTCCCCAGAGTATCGGGCAAGCAGTTGCATCAGCAACTGTAGCGCTTACCGCGCCGTATCAAAGGGGAAATGATGGCTTGTTCACTTCACCCTCAGATACAACTCTTCCACCTTCGCGCGTGCCCAGGGCGTCCTGCGCAAAAACTTCAAGCTCGACTTGATGCTGGGATCGTGCGCAAAGCAGCGTATCGGCACGGCGGCACCCATCGCTTCCCAGCCGATGCGCCCGGAAAGCTGCGTGACCATCATCTCAAGCGTGATGCCTTCGAGAGCGGGGCGGTTTGTAGGCTGTTTATTCGCGTCCATGCCGACATTTTACAGGGGTTTGTCTGCCGGGGATTACAATGCCGCTCCATGTTCCCATCAGACACTTGTCATGACAGTACCGGTTCGTCTAGCAAAATACCTTGCCGCAACACTTCCGTGCTCACGCCGCGAGGCCGAGCTTTATATCGCGGGAGGCTGGGTGATGGTGGATGGACAGGTGGTGGAAGAGCCGCAGTTCATGGCGTCAGAACAAAAGATCGAACTCGCTCCCGGGGCCAGCCTCACACCGCTGGAGCCCGCGACCATCCTGCTGTACCAACCGGCTGATACAGGCATCAATCCCGGATCGGCACTGCAACTGATACGTTCAGAAACGCGCGCGGCGAACGACCACTCCGGCATTCGCATGCTCAAGCAGCACTTCCTGCGCCTCACGCCTCACATACCGTTGGAGCGAAATGCGTGCGGCATGGTGATATATACCCAGGACTGGCGCGCGGCACGCAAGCTGAGCGAAGATGCCGGTACGCTGGAACAGGAATACATCGTCGAAGTCGCGGGCCAGCTGTCCCCCGCAGGACTCAAGCTGCTCAACCACGGACTGACGTTCAACGGACGTGCATTGCCCCCGAGCAAAGTCAGCTGGCAGAACGAAACCCGGCTGCGCTTCGCCCTCAAGGGCGTGCAACCTGGCCAGATCGCACACATGTGCCAGAGCGCGGCACTACAGGTTATGGCAATGAAGCGCATCCGCATCGGGGCCGTGTCCATGGGAAAATTGCCGCCCGGACAATGGCGCTATCTGATGCCGCACGAACGGTTTTAATTTGAGCGCTATGAAAGCCCATGCGCGAGTTTGTTTGCGACTAGAAAGTTTTCGCATCCCGTTGGCAGGCACTCGTGAGTGCAGTTATATATGACGGTAGAACCGAATTTTGTGAATGACTTCTGGTGGGAATTTGTTCGGCCTTGAATTGCCCGGCTGTTGCCGCCCTTTCTGGCGCTCTTTCCTAGAAGCGGTTAAGGATAAATCCTGTCACAACTTGTGGTGCAAAACTGACTTCCGTTCCGTGTGATGCAAAAACTCTCCCAACAAGTGGTACTGAACTTTCCGCAGTTCAAGCAATGAACCCTGTTTTGCCCTGTGTTATTATTCAACGAGTTTACCGCCAACCCACGACACCATAGCGATGCAATCCGTGACCGGCCGAATTATTGTCCTCGCGATCATCGCCCTGCCTCTGGCTGGGTGCGAGGCGATCGCGATTAGTGCCCTCGGGGGCGGCACATCGGCCGGGATATCCTACACAATGTCCGGTGCAGTTTCCCGCACCTTCACCGCATCCCTGCCCAAGGTTCGGGCGGCCACCCTGGCAGCACTTCAAAGCATGCAGATCGATGTGAGCTCCATCGGCAATCCCGGGGACGGGAAAGAGATCAGCGCGAAATCCATAAACCGTTCTATTGACATCGAGTTGGAGGAGATCAGCCCCAACGTCACCCGCATGTCAGTAAGCGCCAAGTACGGGTTTTTCCACTCCGACAGTGCTACTGGCGCCGAGATACTCCAGCAGACAGGCCGGCAGCTTGGAGAGTTGTAAACTGCTGAATAATGGGCAATTCCAAATGTCTGCTGCAGCACACAGTCATTGCAGTCCCCAAATACCCGGCACGGATAATTATTGAATTTTCCATAATTGATGACAGCGCAGCATCATTCGGAACCGGGCCGGAAAAATAAAAAACGGGAACGTCATTCCCGCGAAAGCGGGAATCCAGAATGCCTCGTCATTGCAACAAGGCTTTAGCTGCGAGCGAAGCGCGGCAGAGGCGAAGCCGACGCGGCAATCCAGATGGCTTAAAAAATGTATCTTGGTCTTGCTGGATTGCTTCACTTCGTTCGCAATGACGGCAAGGGTGTCGTGAATTATGGAAGTATCAATAGTATTTGAATAAATTTCACCATCCCGCCATTGGCTGCCAGTATCATTCCGTTGCCGTCCGGATTCCGGTTTGCCCGGCATGACAGATTGGTTAAGCGCATCCATTTTGATTAAAGCCATGACTCTTGCAGAGCGACTCTCGCTGTATATGCGGCTCACCCGCCTGAACCGGCCGATCGGCATCCTGCTGCTGCTGTGGCCGACACTGTGGGCGGTGTGGATCGCCGGTGCCGGCCACCCGGCATGGCACATCGTGCTGATCTTCGTGCTGGGCACGGTGCTGATGCGCTCTGCCGGATGCGCGGTGAACGACTATGCGGACCGGGATTTCGACAAACACGTCAAGCGCACCCGCGAGCGTCCGGTCACCAGCGGGCGCATCTCGCCGCGCGAGGCGATCTGGGTCGCGTCCAGCCTCGCGTTGCTCGCCTTTGTGCTGATTCTGCCGCTGAATAATCTGACGCTGCTGCTGTCATTCCCGGCTGTGTTTCTCGCCGCCAGTTATCCCTACACCAAGCGTTTCCTGGCAATCCCCCAGGCCTATCTCGGCATTGCGTTCGGTTTCGGCATCCCGATGGCGTTCGCCGCGCAGCTGGGAAGCGTGCCGCCGGTGGCGTGGCTGCTGCTTGCCGCCAATGTGTTCTGGGCGATCGCCTACGACACCGAATACGCGATGGTGGACCGCGACGACGACGTCCATCTCGGCATCCATTCCGCGGCATTGCTGTTCGGCAGCTACGACGTGACCGCGGTGATGGCCTGCTATGCGGCCACGCTGGCCCTGCTGGCAACGGCCGGGCTGATGACGGGCGCGGGTTGGCTGTATTACGCGGGACTGGCTTCTGCTGCGTGCATCGCGCTCTACCACTACACGCTGATCAGGAACCGGGGGCGCGAGCTGTGCTTCAAGGCCTTCCTGAACAACAACTGGTTAGGCGCCGCGGTGTTCGGGGGCATCGTTGCGGACTATCTGACCCGGATCCGCTAACCGTTAGTTCCGGAATTTTTGCATCCCGTCGAAATTCGCGTCCATTCCTTCCAGGCCCAGCCCCAGCATGGCCAGTGCCGCGACGCAGGCGTGCAGCACGGGATAGTTTTGATGCGATAGATGTATCAGTGTATTCATGATGATTCTCCTGTTTGTAAGGCAGCGTCATCCACGGGACGGCGCAGCGCTATTGATTACGCAACGATCTGTTCTGCATTCACTCCCGGTCCGGTCGCGATCCCCTGCACATAGCCGGGATCAGTCTTGCAGAAGTGCTTATTGATACTTCCATAATTCATGACACCGTTGCCGTCATTGCGAATGAAGTGAAGCAATCCAGCGGTTTGCTGCCCTGGATTGCCGCGTCGCTACGTTCCTCGCAATGACGGGAATCCAAAATGCCGTCATTGCGAACGACGTGAAGCAATCCAGCAAAACCAAGATGCATTTCGGTTAAACCATCTGGATTGCCGCGTCGGCTTTGCCGACTCGCAATGACGACGGGTTCTGGATTCCTGCGTATCCGAAGGACAGTTTATCCTGAGTCCATCGAAGGACGGGAATGACGTGCCGGTTTTTTAATTTCTCCTTACCGCATTCCGAAAGATGCGTCACTGTCATCGAATATGGAAACCTCAATAGCAAGCCTCTGCTCCGTGATCACGCGAGGTCGAAGCGATCAAGGTTCATCACCTTGTTCCAGGCCGCCACGAAGTCATGGACGAACTTCTGCTGCGCATCCGCGCTTGCATAGACCTCGGCCAGCGCCCGCAGCTGCGAGTTTGAACCGAACACCAGATCGACACGGGTAGCGGTCCATTTCTGCGCCCCGGTCTTGCGATCGGTGCCTGCGAACACATCGGCGTCGGCCGAGACCGGTTGCCATTCCGTGCCCATGTCGAGCAGGTTGACGAAGAAATCGTTGCTGAGTGCGCCGGGGCGTTTGGTGAACACGCCATGCTGCGACTGGCCAACATTGGCATTCAGGGCACGCATGCCGCCGACCAGAACCGTCATTTCCGGCGCGGTCAGCGTCAGCAACTGCGCGCGATCGAGCAGCAGCGCCTCGGCCGGGATGGTGAATTTCGCCTTCTGGTAGTTGCGGAAGCCGTCGGCGACCGGTTCGAGCACCGCGAAGGAGTCCGCATCGGTCTGCGCCTGCGAGGCGTCCATCCGGCCCGGCGTAAAGGGAACCGTGACGCTGCGGCCGGCCTTCTCCGCCGCGGCCTCGATGGCCGCACAGCCGCCGAGCACGATCAGATCGGCGAGCGAGACCCGCTTGCCGCCGGACTGTGCGCTGTTGAACTCGCCCCGGATCCCCTCGAGGGTCTTCAGCACTTTTGCCAGTTGACCGGGCTGGTTGACTGCCCAGTCCTTCTGCGGTGCGAGACGGATACGCGCGCCGTTTGCGCCGCCGCGCTTGTCTGAGCCGCGGAACGTGGACGCCGAGGCCCAGGCGGTCGAGACCAGTTCGGATACCGGGAGCCTGGATGCCAGCACCCTGGCCTTGAGCGCGGCAATGTCCTGCGCATCAATCAGCTTGTGATCGACCGTTGGGATGGGGTCTTGCCAGATCAACGCTTCCCTGGGTACTTCAGGGCCGAGATAGCGAGCACGCGGACCCATGTCGCGGTGGGTGAGCTTGAACCAGGCGCGGGCGAAGGCATCGGCAAATTCCTCCGGATTCTTGTGGAAGCGCCGCGCGATCTTTTCGTAGGCCGGATCCATGCGCATCGCCATGTCGGCGGTGGTCATGATAATCGGCGCCTTTTTCAATGCATCGTGCGCGGCCGGGGCCATGTTGCTATCGTTGGCCACTTTCGGTGTCCACTGATGTGCGCCGGCCGGGCTTCTGGTCAGCTCCCACTCGTTGCCGAACAGCATGTCGAGATAGCTCATGTCCCACTGGGTCGGGGTCGGCGTCCATGAGCCTTCCAGGCCGCTGCCGATCTGGTCGCCGCCCTTGCCGCTGCGAAAGCTGCTCTTCCAGCCCAGGCCCTGCTGTTCGATCAGCGCGGCTTCCGGTTCGGGTCCCACGTGCGAGGCAGGACCTGCGCCGTGGCATTTGCCGAAGGTGTGGCCGCCGCAGGTGAGCGCGACGGTTTCTTCGTCGTTCATCGCCATGCGCGCGAAGGTCTCGCGCACATCGCGGCCGGACGCAATCGGATCGGGCTTGCCGCCGGGGCCTTCCGGGTTCACGTAGATCAGGCCCATCTGCACCGCAGCGAGCGGGTTTTCGAGGTCGCGTTCGCCGGAATAGCGTGCCTTGTCGTCGAGCCACTTCTGCTCGTTGCCCCAGTAGACGTCGATCTCCGGCGCCCAGATGTCCTCGCGTCCGCCGGCAAAGCCGAAGGTCTTGAAGCCCATCGATTCCATCGCGACGTTGCCCGCGAGAATGATGAGATCGGCCCAGGAAATATTCTTGCCGTATTTTTGCTTGATCGGCCACAACAGCCGCCGCGCCTTGTCGAGATTGACATTGTCGGGCCAGCTGTTGAGCGGCGCAAAACGCTGGTTGCCGTGCCCCGCGCCGCCGCGACCGTCGCCGGTGCGGTAAGTGCCGGCGCTGTGCCAGGCCATGCGGATGAAGAACGGGCCATAGTGGCCGTAATCCGCGGGCCACCAGTCCTGCGAGTCGGTCATCAGGGCCGCGAGGTCGTTTTTCACCGCCGTCAGGTCGAGCTTTTTGAAGGCTTCGGCGTAGTTGAAGTCCTTGTCCATCGGATCGGGCAGGGACGAGTGCTGGTGCAGGATATTCAGGTTGAGCTGGTTCGGCCACCAGTCCTGGTTAGTCGTTCCGGTACCGGCGGTGTGATGAAATGGGCATTTCGCTTCGGTTGACATGTGCTTCTCCTTTGATAGTTTGAATTCAACGATTTGGTTCAATTTGGCGTCCGGGCTATCTCATGACACGCGGGTTGCCGTAATTTGCCGCAGGCAGCGGCGTTTCTGGCAGGCGCCACGCACTCGGGCCAGCGGCGAGGCGGTCATAACGGGATATCTATCCATGGTTTGCTCCTTGAAATGATTGTCGTGGCTCCTTGCCCACGGACGCAATCTAAGGCCCGAGTACTTATAAATCCAATTGATTGATTAAACCACCCCGATTTAGAATACAAATCATTGGAGGTGCCATCATGACACTTAACGAGCTGCGTTACATCGTCGCGGTCGCCCAGGAACGCAACTTCCGCCGCGCCGCGGAAAAGTCCTTCATCAGCCAGCCGGCGCTGTCGCTGGCGATACAGAAGCTCGAGGAGGAGCTGGGCGTGCAGATCTTCGAGCGCGGCAGAAGCGAAATCTCTGTCACGCCGGTCGGCGGGCAGATCGTGGAGCAGGCACAGCGCGTGCTGGAAGAGGCGGGGCGCATACGCGAGATCGCGAGCCGGGGCGATGACCAGCTGTCGGGCGCATTGCGCATCGGCATCATCTACAGCGTCGGCCCCTACCTGTTGCCCGACCTGATCCCCGCGCTGAAGAAACTCGCCCCGAACATGCCGCTGGAAGTGGAGGAGAACATCACCGGCAATCTCGATGCACTGCTGCGCAACGGCAAACTCGATGTGATTATCATCGCGCTGCCGTATGGCGATGCCGGCGTCGACACGCAGCCGCTGTACGACGAAGCGTTCGAGGTGGTGGTCGGCAACGGTCATCACTGGGCCGGGCGGCGCAGCATCAAGGCAGGGGAACTTGCCGCCGAAAAAGTATTGCTGCTCGACTCGGGGCACTGTTTCAGCAACCAGGTCGCGGAAGCCTGTCCGGAACTCAACCGCAGGGGGGCGGAAATCCAGCAGGGCACCTCGTTCGAGACGATACGCAACATGGTCGCCTCCGGACTGGGCATCACGGTGCTGCCGGCATCGGCCAACAGCGCGCGTTACCGCAGCCGGTTGCTGAAGGTCATTCCGTTCGCCAGTCCGGCGCCATCGCGCCGCATCGCTCTGGCCTGGCGCAAGAGTTTTCCCCGCGGGCAGGCGATCGGGGTGCTGGCGCAAGCCATTGCGCAGGCCAAAATATCCGGCATCAAACTTTTGCGTTAGACTCGCGGCATGTTGAAACGCGAATTACCCCACCGTGAAAATACCATGCTCAGGTGGAGCTACAGCCTGATCGCGCCGCTCTATGACTTGGCTATATCGCGCCCGCTGCTGCTGGCGCGCACCCGTTCCCTGCAGGTTCTGCCCAAGGATGTGGCGGGGAAGGTATTGCTGAGCGGTGTCGGCACCGGCCTTGACCTGCCGTTGCTGCCGGCGTTGCATCACTACACCGCGCTCGACTTCAACGCCGCGATGCTGGCGCGCGCCCGGCCGCGCGGCACAGGGTTAAAAATCGATTGGGTGCTGGGCGACAGCATGGCCCTGCCTTTCTCGGACCGGCAGTTCGATCACGTGGTATTGCATCTTATTGTTGCGGTTGTGCCTCAGCCCGTTGAATGCCTGAGGGAGGCTGCGCGCGTGCTCAAGCCCGGCGGCACCGTTATCATCCTCGACAAATTCCTGCGCCCGAAACAAACCGCATTGCTGCGCCGCGCGCTCAATCCATTGTCGCGCCGCATTGCCACGCGCATGGACGTGGTGTTCGAGGAAATACTGCGTGAAGTGCCGCAACTGGAAAAGATCAGCGACGTGCCACTGCTTGCCGGAGGCTGGTTCCGCGGTATTGTGTTGCGGAAGCATCGCGGGAATGACGGAATTTAAAATTTTAGAAACTCCCTTAAAATCAAATTGACGGTTAGCTATACTATTCAGACGCCCACCAGGCAAGGAGCTTCGCGACATGCTGATCTGGTTAGAACTGCTGTTTTGTCTCGCCGTTATTGGCTACGCGGGCTACTACCTATCCAGCTACGGCGACATCATCGCCGAAAAGACCGGCATGTCCGCTTCCTGGGTCGGTCTCATTTTACTGTCCACCGCAACCTCGCTGCCCGAACTGGCAACCGGAATTTCTTCAGTCAGTTTTGCCGACGCGCCGAACATTGCAGTCGGCGACGTGCTGGGCAGCACGGTGTTCAACCTTGCCATCCTGGTGATGCTCGATGCGTTGTACAAGCGCGAGACCCTTTACAGCCGAGCCTCGCAAGGCCACATATTGTCGGCTTCATTGGGTACGATCCTGATCGGATTCGCCGGTTTCAGCCTGCTGCTGGACCACGCGGGCATGAGTCCGGCATTGGGGCATGTGGGGTTCTACTCGCCGTTCATCGTCTTGGTTTACTTCTTTGCGATGCGCGCCGTTTACAGCTACGAGCGCCGCACCGCATCCGAATACACCGCGGTGTCCGCCGAACGTTATCCGGATGTGACGCTGCGCCGTGCCGTCAAAGGCTATGCGCTGGCGGCTATTGCGGTGGTCATCGCAGGTTCGTGGTTGCCTTTTATTGCCAACGACCTTGCCGAGTTGATGGGCTGGGGGCGAAGTTTTGTCGGCACCCTAGTGGTGGCGGGAGTGACCTCAGCGCCGGAAGCAGCGGTCACAATCTCGGCGCTGCGCATCGGCGCGCTGGACATGGCCATCGCCAACCTGCTGGGCAGCAACATGTTCGATATCATCATACTAGCTGTGGACGACTTGTTCTATACCAAAGGGCCGTTGCTTGCACACGTCGATGCCAGCCACGCGCTGACCGCATTTACGGCAGTGATGATGAGCGCGCTGGTGATCGTCGGCCTGGTGTTTCGTCCGCAGGGGCGCGCTGTGCTGGGACTGACCTGGGTCAGCCTGGGATTGTTCATGCTGTATGTACTCAACACTTGGATTATCTTTCAACATGGACACTGACGAACGCCCTTGGCATACCTTGCCGCCGGAAATCGCCGCTGCAACACTGGGTGTTGACCCCGGGCGTGGGTTGGAGGAAGGCGAGGCCGCCGCCCGCCTCGCCCGCTTCGGCGAAAACAGGCTGATCGAGGCTCCGCCCCGCCCGGTCTGGCTGAAATTCCTCGACCAATTCAGAAGTTTGCTGGTGATCGTGCTGTTGTTCGCCGCCGCGTTATCCTGGGCGATCGGCGATCTCAAGGACGCCGTGGTGATCCTCGTCGTGGTGCTGTTCAACGCCAGTCTGGGGTTTTATCAGGAGCACCGGGCGGAACAAACGCTGGCGGCACTGAAGGGCATGTTGGCGGCGCATGCACGGGTGCGGCGCAATGCGCGTATTGAGGAGATCGACGCGGCGCAACTGGTGCCCGGCGATATCGTGCTGCTTGAAGCGGGCGACCGCATCCCCGCCGATGGCCGCCTGCTGGCCGCGCACAGTCTTGAAATCGAGGAAGCCGCACTGACCGGCGAATCCCATGCCGTAGGGAAATCGGTGGCGGCGCTGGATAAGGCCGAACTGCCCTTGGGCGATCGCGTCAACCTGCTCTACATGAACACGGTGGTGACGCGCGGGCGCGCCGAAATGCTGGTGACCGCTACCGGCATGGCCACCGAAATGGGCAAGCTCGCCGGGATGATCGCCAGCGCCGGGGAATCGGAAACCCCGCTGCAAAAACAGCTCGACACGCTGGGAAAAAAATTGGCGGCGATTGCAGGCGTTGCGGTGACTGTTATTTTTGCACTCGATTTTGCGCGCGGCCTGCCTTGGGCAGAGGCCGCGATGACTGCGGTGGCGCTGGCCGTTGCCGCCATTCCAGAGGGACTGCCGGCGGTGGTGACGGTGACGTTGTCCATCGGCATGTGGCGCATGGCGCAGAACCAAGCCATCCTCAAGAAACTCTCCGCTGTGGAAACCCTGGGCTCCACTACGGTGATCTGCTCGGACAAGACCGGCACCCTCACCCTGAACCAGATGACCGCACGCGGTGGCTGGTTCGCCGGGCGGTGTTTTTCGGTCAGCGGCGAGGGCTATGCGCCGGACGGCAGGATTGTCTTTGAAAGTGAAACGGATCCTGCAACTTTCCTGCTGCCGATGGCGCTCTGCACCGATTCCCGTGTGCGAGACGGGCAACTGATCGGCGATCCCACCGAGGGTGCGTTGTGGGTGCTGGCGCAAAAAGGCGGTCTCGACCCGGAAGCAGCGCAGGAAGAACAGCCTCGCATCGCCGAAATCCCCTTCGATTCCGCACACAAGTTCATGGCTACTTTTCATCATGCTGGCGCAACGGTGGAGATGTTTATCAAGGGTGCACCCGATGTGCTGTTGGCGCGTTCTACCCATAGTTTGGTTGAGGATGGTGAGCAGCCCATGGAGGCGGCGGCGCGCGCCGCCATCGAGGCCGAGAACGAGCATCTCGCCGCACAGGCGCTGCGTGTGCTGGCGGTGGCGCGCATGATCATCCCCAGCGCCGATTTCGATCCGGCGGGCGACCTGTGGGCATGGGCGGAAGGCTGGACTTTCCTCGGCCTGGCCGGACTCATGGACCCGCCACGGCCCGAGGCGAAAGCCGCCATCGCCCGCTGCGCACGAGCCGGCATCCAGGTCAAGATGATCACCGGCGACCACAAAGTCACCGCAGCCGCTATTGCTCGCGAATTGGGGCTTGCCGGAGAGGTGATCGAAGGCCGGGAACTCGATGCCATGAGCGAGGCGGAACTGTCCCGCCGCATTGACGGCATTTCCGTGTTTGCCCGCGTAGCCCCTGAGCACAAGGTGAAAATTGTCAGGGCGCTGCAAGACGACGGCCACGTCGTCGCGATGACCGGCGACGGCGTGAACGACGCGCCCGCTCTGAAAGCCGCCGACATCGGCGTGGCGATGGGCATCACCGGCACGGCGGTCACCAGGGAAGCGGCCGTCATGGTGCTGACCGACGACAACTTCGCCACCATCGTAAAAGCCGTGGAGGAAGGCCGCGTGATCTACGACAATATCGTTAAATTTATGCGCTTCCAGCTCTCCACCAACATCGGCGCCATCCTCACCGTGCTCGCCGCCACGCTGTTGGGATTACCCGCGCCTTTTACCGCGATCCAGCTGCTGTGGATCAATATCATCATGGACGGCCCACCCGCGATGACGCTGGGGCTGGAACCAGCGCGCGCCGGCATCATGAGCGAGCGTCCGCGCCGCCAGTCAGCGCAGATACTCACTGCTCCGCGCCTTACCAGGCTGGTGCTGTACGGGGCGATTATGATGGTTGGAACGCTTTATCTGTTCCTGCACGGACTGGAAACGCATGGCCAAACTTATGCCCTGACCCTGGCCTTTACCACTTTCGTGTTGTTCCAGTTCTTCAACGTATTCAATGCGCGCGCCGAAAAAGGCAGCGCCTTCAACACGCATTTCTTCCGCAATGGACAGCTGTGGCTGGCGCTCGTGGGCGTCCTGGCGCTGCAAGCCCTGGTGGTACATTGGCCGCCGGCACAAGGCGTGTTCGGCACGACGGCGCTGGAGTTTGACGATTGGTTCAAGGCCGTTGCCGTGGCTTCCAGCGTGCTGTTGTTGGACGAATTGAAAAAATATATGGTTTCGTTGGCGCGTAAATTTTGACGCGGATTCACTGGCCGATACACGACACAATGAAAAATAATTATCGGGGTACAAATGAAGTGTGCTTACGATAAAACTCACAAGCGTCCACAGCATGATTTATTGGCGGTTTCGTTTACCAACCCATACTCAAATCACCGATGATAAAATCAGCCAATCCTGCCGAGCGCGTCATCATGCGCCGCCCGCCGCGCCCGATGCAGGAAAGCATCTTTGTGCACGGCATGTGGCAGCACATGCTCTGGGTGGGCTTGCTGATGGCGGGACTCACGCTGTTGACCCAGGCGTGGGCTTATCGCTCCGGTCATGCACACTGGCAGACCATGGTGTTCACGGTGCTGACCTTGACCCAGCTCGTCCACGTGATGGCGATACGTTCGGAAAAAGAATCGCTGTTCTCCATCGGGCTGTTTTCCAACCGTCCGATGGCGCTGGCCATCCTCGTCACTTTTCTGCTGCAAATGGCGACCATCTATGTGCCTGCACTGCACCCGATATTCAAAACCGAAGCGCTAGATATTGAAGAGTTGGCGGTATGCCTGGCGATTTCAGCAGTCGTGCTGTTGGCGGTGGAGATCGAAAAATTGCTGGTGCGGCGAGAATGGATTTATCGTACTGGCTGACTGAGGAGCGGCACTGCGATCAGCGCATCATTTCACCAGCAAGCCCAGTTTTTTCGCCACCCATTTGGTGGTGGTCGCCTGGATCAGGATGGTCATCAGGATCGCGATGAAGGTCACCGAGGCGATGACCTGCGCGCCCGGAGCTTTCATGCCGACCAGCATGCCGGCCAGCGCGCCGGGAATCACGCCGGTTTCGCGGGTCCAGCACATGAACAGCATTTCCTTGAAGCTCCACCTGGCGCGGCGGTCGGGCAACGCGCACAAGAACACCGTGACCGGTCGCGCCACCAGCATGAATACCACAACCACCGCCACGCCGCTGAGCAGGTATTGGTTGATCAATCCGAAATCCACCTGCGTGCCGAGCAGGATGAAAATGAACATGCGCATGATCAGGGCGGTCGTCATCACGTAGTCATCCAGTTCGGCGCCTTCCGTCTTGGACAGCCTGAACCCCAGCGATTCCTGGTTGCCCAGCATGATGCCGAACACGAATACCGCCATGAAGCCGCTGGCATGCATGCCGTCCGCGCCCATGTAAGCGCCTATCACCGCCATCAGCGTGACTACCGGCGCGAATTCGGCGAGAAAGTTGAATCTTTCATGGGAGATCAGGAAGGCGGCCAGGTATCCCAGCACGCCGCCGATGACAATACCCAGCAACGATTGCTTGAGCAGGTCAATGAGCGCATCGCCAGCCGAGAATTGCCCCGCGCCCATTGCCACGCCCAGCACGGTAAAGGTCAGGATCGCGCCCATCGCGTCGTTGAATGCGGATTCGCTCATCACGGTCTGCGCGACGCGTTCCCTGATGCGCACCTGCTTGAACACCGGCACCAGTGTCGCCGGGTCGGTGGAGGCGATCACCGTGCCTAGCAGCAGCGCGGTGACCGGCGCAAGCCCGAGGAAATACCAGGCTGCCACGCCGGTGATTGCCGCGGTGACCAGCACGCCCGCGGTGGCGAGCACGACGACCGTGATCCAGACTTCCTTAAGCACCTTGAGGCGGATCGAGGCGCCGCCGTCGAACAGGATGTAGCTGGAACCAAAGATCATGACCAACTGGTTGATCGCGGAGTCGGGCCTGATGTTCACAATGCCCGTCACGCCGGGACCGAGCAGCATGCCGGCCAGCAGTAACACCACCACATCGGGTATCCGCACCAGCCTGGCGATCAGGCCGGAAAACGTGCCCACGGCGAGGACGATCCCTATCGTCAGCAGCGTGTGCTTGGCCAATTCCAGCGATGCTGAAGATTCCATTTGATTTCCTTGATTGTCGCTACGGGAATACCGTTCCGGCCAGGTTGTCGCCTGCATCAGGACAGCCCGTGCAGCCGGGGTACTTTACCAAAAACACAGTTCCGGTGGCGGCGAGAAACAGCTCGGCGGGATCGGCTCTCGCCATCAGGCTTGACGTTGGCTGCGCTACAACCTAGAATTCCCGACAGTTTAATTCAGGTAATGACATCATGAGCGACGTACAACAACGCATCAAAGAGCAAGTCACCAGCCATCCGGTGGTGCTCTACATGAAGGGCAACCCGCAGTTCCCGCAGTGCGGTTTTTCCGCCAACGCGGTGGGCATACTCAACGCGCTGGGCGTCAAGGAACTGTTCACCGTCGACGTGCTGCAGGACCCGGAAATCCGGAATGGCATCAAGGAATACGCCAACTGGCCGACCATTCCCCAGTTGTACATCAAGGGCGAATTCGTCGGCGGTTCGGACATCATGACCGAGATGTACCAGAGCGGGGAATTGAAGCAGCTGCTGGCTTCCTAAGTTGCCGAGCCGGTACAGGCTGCCGAAAGCCGGCTTGAGCGGATCCCGCAAAAAAACTCGACAGTCGCGCTACTGAAAGCCGCAGGGCTTACACCCTGAAGCTGTTGCTCAGTGCGATCAGCTGGTCCAGTTTGGCTTTTGCCGCGCCGCTGGCGATCACCCGGTCGGCCAGTGCTACGCCCTCTTCCAGTGTCCCGGCCAGACCCGATACATAAATCGCCGCACCGGAATTTAGCTGCACGATGTCGCGCGGCGCGCCGACTTCGTTGTTCAATACGCCAAGCAGTTTTTCCCGCGCCTCGTCGATGTTGGTGACACGCAGCATGTTGAGCGGTGCGGTAGTCATGCCGAACAGGTCGGGGTGCACGGTGTATTCTCTGACCTCGCCATCCTTCAGTTCCGCGATATAAGTGCCGTCGCTGATCGATATCTCATCCATGCCATCCGCGCCGTGCACCACCAGCACATGGCGGCTGCCCAGGCGCTGCAGCACGCGCGCCTGGATACCCACCAGATCGCGGTGAAACACGCCCAGCACCTGGTTCTCGGCGCCGGCGGGGTTGGTCAGCGGTCCCAGCACGTTGAAAATCGTGCGCACGCCCAGTTCACGGCGCACCGGGGCGGCATGCTTCATCGCACCGTGGAAATTGGGCGCAAACATGAAGCCGATGCCGATCTGGTCTATGCATGAGCCGACCTGTTCGGGAGTAAGGTGCAGGTTGACGCCCAGCGCTTCCAGCACGTCCGCCGAGCCGCAGGTCGAGGACACCGAGCGCCCGCCGTGCTTGGCCACACGCGCACCCGCAGCGGCCGAGACCAACGCGCTGGCGGTGGAGATGTTGAATGTGTGCGCGGCATCGCCGCCGGTGCCGCAGGTATCCACCAGATGGGCGCGGTTGGTGACCGGGACCCTGGTGGCGAATTCGCGCATCACCTGGGCGGCGGCGGAGATCTCGCCCACGGTTTCCTTCTTGACTCGCAGGCCGATCAGGATGCCGGCGATCTGCACCGGCGTGACTTCGCCTCCCATGATCTGGCGCATCAGCGACAGCATCTCGTCGTAAAAGATCTCGCGCTGTTCGATCAAGCGAGTCAGTGCCTGTTGCGGAGTGATCATGGTTATTTCTTTCCTTCCAAAAAGTTCTTCAGCATGTCGTGCCCGTGTTCGGTGAGTATGGATTCGGGATGAAACTGCACGCCATGCACCGCCAGTGTTTTGTGGCGCACTCCCATGATCTCGCCGTCGTCGGTCCATGCTGTGATCTCCAGGCAATCCGGCAGCGTTTCGCGCTCGATTACCAGCGAGTGGTAGCGTGTCGCGGTGAACGGGTTGGACAGTCCGGTGAAGACGCTGTTGTTGCTGTGGTGTATCAGCGAGGTCTTGCCGTGCATCAGTTGCTTGGCGTGAATGATGTTCCCGCCGAATGCCGATCCTATGGCCTGATGGCCGAGACAAACGCCAAGGATGGGAATTTTTCCCGCGAAGTGCCGGATGGCAGCGACGGAAACGCCGGCCTCATTCGGCGTGCACGGGCCGGGCGAGACGACGATGTGCCGGGGATTCATCGCTGCAATCTGTTCGATGCTGATCCCGTCGTTGCGATGCACCACCACATCCTCGCCCAGTTCGGCGAAATACTGCACCAGGTTGTAGGTGAAGGAGTCGTAGTTGTCTATCATCAAAAGCATGTTTGTTCCTATCCTTGATTCTTCGCACGTATCATACTCAAAGCCACCGCTTCGGCAACCTCTATCCCGTCTACTGCCGCCGACAATATTCCGCCCGCATAGCCCGCTCCTTCGCCGGATGGATACAGGCCGCGGGTGTTGATGCTCTGGTAATCGTGACTGTTGCGCTTGATGCGGATCGGCGAAGAGGTGCGCGTCTCGACGCCGGTCAGCACCGCATCGGCCAGGTCGAATCCCTTGATCTGCCTGGCGAAGGCGGGCAGGGCCTCGCGGATCGCGGCGATCGCGTAATCGGGCAGTGCGCTGGACAAATCGGTCAGGTGCACGCCGGGAGTGTAAGAGGGCTGCACTACACCGAATTTTGTCGAGGGTCTTCCGGCAAGGAAATCGCCGACCAGTTGTCCGGGCGCCCGGTAATTTTTTCCGCCCAATTCGAATGCGTGCGATTCCCAGCGGCGCTGGAATTCCATTCCTGCCAGCGGGCCACCGGGGTAGTCCTGTTCGGGTGTGATGCCCACCACGATGCCACTATTGGCGTTGCGTTCATTGCGCGAATACTGGCTCATGCCGTTGGTTACCACGCGTCCGATTTCGGAAGTCGCCGCGACCACCGTGCCGCCGGGACACATGCAGAAACTGTAAACCGAACGACCGTTGCCGGCGTGATGCACCAGCTTGTAATCCGCCGCACCCAGAAGCGGATTGCCGGCGTTCTTGCCGTAGCGTGCGGCATCGATCAGCGACTGCGGGTGTTCGATGCGGAAACCGATCGAGAACGGTTTGGCTTCGATGTAAATGCCGCGCTTGTAAACCATTTCGAAAGTATCGCGCGCGCTGTGCCCGACGGCGAGCACCAGATGGCGCGTCGCGATAAACTCGCCGTTGGCAAGCTTCACGCCGGTAACGTGTTTGATGTCATTGGGTCCGTCGCTGAATGCTATGTCGTCGACGCGGCTGCTGAAGCGTATCTCGCCGCCCAGCGCCTGTATCGTCTCTCGCATCTGTTCCACCATGCCCACCAGGCGGAACGTGCCGATGTGCGGATGGCTCTCGTACAGAATCTCCGCGGGCGCACCGGCCTTGACGAATTCCTCAAGCACCTTCCTGCCCAGGTAGCGCGGGTCCTTGATCTGGCTGTACAGCTTGCCGTCCGAGAATGTTCCCGCACCGCCCTCGCCGAACTGCACGTTGGACTCCGGGTTGAGCACGCCCTGCCGCCACAGACCGAAAGTGTCTTTGGTGCGCTCGCGCACTGCCTTGCCGCGCTCCAGTATCAGCGGGCGGAAACCCATCTGCGCCAACAGCAGTCCGGCGAATAGCCCGGCGGGTCCCATGCCGATGACGACCGGACGCGAGGTTAAATTCTGCGGAGCTTGCGCGACGAAATGATAGCGGGTATCTGGGGCGATGCTGATATGCGGCGGCAGTGACACGTTACTGGTGGAACTCCTAGCCATTCGACTAGGCGAGCCAACTTCACTCGCCAAGTCGCTGGTTATGGCGGAGCCAGCCGATTGCGGGAGCTGACGCGAAACCCCTCCTCCTGTGCCCGCAGAAATTACACCGCCCTTTCGGAGGGGCTGGTCGTTGTTGAAGAGCGCCAGCACTGAGGTTTCGTCGCGCAGTGTCACGTCCAGCGTGTAGGTGAACAGTATCGCGTTCGGCTTGCGCGCATCGACGCCGCGCTTGAACACGGCATAGCCGACCAGGTCATCGTCGGCGATACCCAGGCGCTTGAGGATCGCGGCCTTGATCTCGCCCTCGGCATGAGTAAGGGGAAGTTTGATTTCTGTTAAGCGCAACATAATTATTTTTTGTAGGGCGGAAAAGCGCAGCGCCTTCCGCCGAATGAATCCGTAGCTATACTTTTAGCGCACTTAACATACGGCGGAAGGCGCTGCGCTTTTCCGCCCTACGCAGACTACGCTTCCGAATTATCATCCAGTCCCGCCAGTACCATCTCCGCCGCGCGCAGCACGGCGCGCGCCTTGTTCAGCGTTTCAATCCACTCGTTGTCCGGTACCGAGTCGGCGACGATGCCCGCACCGGACTGGGCATACAGCATGTTGTCCTTCACGACGGCGGTGCGCAGCGCGATCGCCAGGTCCATGTCGCCGTTGAAGCCGAGGTAACCGACCGCACCCGCGTAGATGCCGCGCTTGCTGGGCTCCAGCTCGTCGATGATTTCCATCGCGCGCACTTTGGCCGCGCCGCTCACCGTGCCGGCGGGGAAGGTGGCCTTGAGCACGTCCATCGCGTTCAAACCCGGTTTGAGTTCAGCCTCGACGTTTGAGACGATGTGCATCACATGCGAGTAGCGTTCTATGATCATTTTCTCGGTAAGCTTCACCGTGCCGTTTTGCGCGACACGTCCGAGGTCATTGCGGCCGAGGTCGATCAGCATCAGGTGCTCGGCCAGTTCTTTCGGGTCGGCCAGCAATTCCTGCGCGAGCCCGGCATCCAGTTGCGGCGTCTTGCCGCGCGGCCGGGTGCCGGCGATCGGGCGCACCGTGACGGTATCCGCCTCCAACCGCACCAGTATCTCCGGCGACGCGCCGACCACATGGTGGTCGCCCATGTCGTAATAAAACATGTACGGCGACGGGTTGACGCTGCGCAGCGCGCGATACAGCGACAGAGGAGCGGCGGTGAAGGGTTGCGCCATGCGCTGCGACAGCACCACCTGCATGATGTCGCCGTCGAAAATATATTGCTTGGCCTTGATCACCGCGTTCTTGAAAGCCGCTTCGCCGAATTCTGATTTTGCCGTTCCGCCATGCATGGCCGGTGCGTGCGGGATGTTTACAGATTGGCGCAGCCGCGCGGTCAATTCATGCAAACGCTTCTTCGCCAGCACGTAGGCATCGGCCCGTTCCGGATTGGCATAGACGATGAAGGTGAGCTTGCCGGTAAGGTTGTCCACCACCGCCAATTGCTCGGTGAGCATCAGCAGGATGTCGGGTGTTCCGATCACATCGGGCTTGTGAACTTTGGCGAGGCGCGGTTCGATGTAACGTATCGTTTCGTAGCCAAAATAACCCGCCAGCCCGCCACAGAAGCGCGGCAGATCGGGCAGCGCGGCTACCTTGAAGCGCGTCTGGTATTCGCGGATGAAGTCCAGCGGGTTGTCGACTTCGTGGGTGGTTACGCTATCCTTGTGAGTCAGCGTCACCAGCTTGCCGCGCACCGTGATGCGCGTGTCGGCGGGCAGGCCGATGAATGAATAGCGCCCGAAACGTTCGCCGCCCTGCACCGATTCCAGCAGGTAGGAATACGGTTGGTTGGCGAGCTTGAGATACAGCGACAGCGGCGTGTCCAGATCGGCAAAGGTCTCGCTTACCAGCGGGATGCGGTTGTATCCTTGTTGGGCAAGTGCGTTAAATTCCTGTTCTGTGATCGGGTGCGGCATGAAAAACCTCCGGAGTTTAATCGTATCGTAGGAGCGTATGGCATACGCCCCTGGTGAAGGTGAGGGCGTAATACATTACGCCCCTACAATTCACCATCGCCAGCAGGCGGCTTCTTTCAGATAGCGGAGGTTGTTCATAATCAAGTGCGTTTGATCAGCGGCAATGCGGCGGCAAGATTTTTGATCACCGCGTCCTGGTCCAGCGTCTCGGCCGGTTCGCCGTGGTTGTAGCCGTAGGGTACGCAGAACACCGGGCAGCCGGCGGCACGCGCCGCGAGGGTGTCGCTCAGCGAATCGCCGATCAGCAGCAGTTTTTCGACAGGCACGCCGAAGAACTTTGCGGCATGCAGCAGCTGCATCGGATGCGGTTTCTTCTCCGCCAGCGTGTCGCCGGAGATCACGATCTCGAAATATTTGGCCAAGCCGACACCCTGCAGCAGGGGCTCGGTGTAGCGCGCCAATTTGTTGGTGACGCAGCCCAGCCGGAAGCCTGCCGCCTGCATCGCATCCAGGCCTGCGATCACGCCGTCGAAAGGTTTGCTGCGCAGCAGCAGTTCGGTGTAATGCTTTTCGAAGATCGGCAGGGCGTGGTCGAACAGCGCGGCATCGGGCGTGGCGTGCATATCGCCGGTCAGCGCGCGTTTCACCAGCCAGCTGATGCCGTTGCCGATGTAGCTGGCCAGCAATTCCGGCGACACCGGCGCGTAGTCCATTTCGCGCAGCATGCGGTTGGCGGCTTCGGAAAGCTCGGGCGCGGTGTGCAGCAGCGTGCCGTCGAGGTCGATGACGATTGCGGAAATATCAAGCTGAAAATGTACCGGCTTCATCACTTCTTTACCTTCGCGAGTTCGGCGCGCATTTCGGCGACAACTGTGTCATAGCGGTTCTTGTCTTTTTCGTTGCGCTTGCTGAATATCGCGGAGCCGGCCACGAAAGTATCCACGCCCGCTTCGGCCACCTCGCGAATATTCGCCGGGCCCACGCCGCCGTCGATCTCGAGGCGGCAGTTGTAGCCGCCTGCGGTAATCAGCTTGCGCACCGCGCGCGCCTTGTCCAGCACGTAAGGGATGAATTTCTGCCCGCCGAAGCCGGGGTTCACCGACATCAGCAACACCATGTCGAGCTTGGGCAGAGTGTATTCCAGTATCTCCAGCGGCGTGGCCGGGTTGAATACCAGGCCGGCCTTGCAGCCGCTTTCCTTGATCAGGCCTATGGTGCGGTCGATGTGCTCGGAAGCTTCCGGGTGAAAGGTGATGTAGGTCGCGCCCGCCTTGGCGAAGTCGGGAATGATGCGATCCACCGGCTTGACCATCAGGTGCACGTCGATAGGCGCGGTCACGCCATGCTTGCGCAGCGCTTCGCAGACCAGCGGGCCTATCGTCAGGTTGGGCACGTAATGGTTGTCCATGACGTCGAAGTGCACGATGTCCGCGCCGGAGGCGAGAACGTTGTCGACTTCCTCTCCCAGTCTGGCGAAATTGGCGGAGAGTATGCTCGGGGCGATTTGATACATGATGAGTCCTTAAAAAATAATTAATATTCGAGGCGCGTATTCTATCTGATACTTCAGCAGCCGAATACTTGAGATCGTGGCGAGTGGCGGAGACTTCAGCCTGATTAAAGGCTGCGCTGCGCGGATAGCCGGTTGACGGGGATTGGCTGCGCGAGTGGCATGACTGCGAGGTTGCCTCTGTACGCCAACGCACTGACGCAAGCCTGGCCAGCGCTTAAATTGAATCTATAAAATCGCAACAAGCATCCACGCTGGCTAGTACATTCAGGCAATATTATCGGGCCGCATCAGCATAGCAAAACACAGTATTTGTTTAAGAAGCGCGATCAAAGCGGGAAAGTTCACAACAGTACTGCAGTCCTGATCGCGCACCGGGAAAACCGAAATGACCGGTCTGAGCCAGATGATGAAGCGAAATATCATGGAGTGCGAATCTTGTATCAGGTATTTTATTTAACTTGATTGGACGTTGGATAATTATTCATTTGAGGGAATTGCATGCTGGTGACATTTACAACCAAAGCCTATGCCGACATCACGATGTTTGGCGATGTCGCGCTTGCGTTGCTGAAAATGATGGGGCACAGCGCAACCGTGCCTGGCGCCATTCTGGCGGCAGATATCCCCCGCGCGCTAAGCCAGTTGAACAGCGCTATCAATGCGGAAAGCGCTTCACCACCGGTTCGCAACGGTAATGCGAAAGAATCACCGGTGAGCATGGCTCATCGAGCGATGCCGCTGATCAGCCTGCTTACCGCCGCAGCAAAGGAAAACGCCAATGTCATGTGGAAATGACGCATTCGGGACAAAAGATAAACCGTGAGTCCAATGGGCACCAGGCTGCGGCGCTGGGGTATGTGCCGGATGCTGCGGCGCGACCCGATCCCGCACCATGTCTGGCGCAGCGTGACGCGGGAGATTGTGCTGCTGCGCGGGTTGGACGCGGTGCAAATGGCGCATCTGCGCGAACTGACGACGTGGTTCCTGCACAACAAGGCGATCAACGGGGTGCAGGGTCTGGAGGTGACGCCGGCTATGCGTGTCGCGGTGGCAGTGCAGGCCTGTTTGCTGATCTTGAACCTGGGTATCGATTACTTTGCCGGCTGGGTCGAAATCATCCTCTATCCCGCCGCGTTCCGGGTCCATCATCAGCAGGTGGATGCGATAGGCCTGGTTCATGACGATGCAAATGCCCTGAGCGGCGAGTCATGGTTGCGCGGTCCGGTGATTTTGTCATGGGAAGACGTGGAGCGGGACAGTTATCATCCCCGCGCCGGCCACAATGTCGTGTTGCACGAGTTCGCACACAAGCTGGATGGCCTGAACGGGGTGACCAACGGCATGCCGCCATTGCGTCGCGGCATGGACCGGGAAGTCTGGTCCGAGTCGCTGAGCGGGGCTTATGACAGGCTGTGCCAGCAGGTGGCAAAAGGAGAAAAGGCATTCATCAATCCTTATGCGGCGACCAGCCCGGCAGAGTTCTTTGCGGTAGCGAGCGAGTATTTTTTTACCGCGCCGGACACCTTGAAAAATTGCTGTCCCGCTGTCCATAGGCAATTGGTGTTGTTTTACCGGCGGGCAGCAGTGCGTTGATCCACCATCAGCGGTGATTAGCCTGGATGGCAGGCGGGAAAATCGTGGTTTCTTTGCAGGAAGGCCGGGCCAGATGGAGTTCAAGGACTACTACAAGATCATGGGGGTCGCGCGCGACGCGACCCAGGATGAGATCAAGCGCGCCTACCGCAAGCTGGCGCGCAAGTATCATCCGGATGTCAGCAAGGAGGCCGATGCCGAGGCCCGCTTCAAGGAACTGGGCGAGGCTCATGAGGTGCTGAAGGACGCCGAGAAGCGCGCGGCCTATGACCAGCTCGGAGCCAACTATAAAGGCGGGCAGGAGTTCCGTCCGCCGCCGGACTGGAATACCGGCTTCGAATTCAGCGGCGGCGGTTACACCGGCGGGGATGCCGGGGACTACAGCGATTTCTTCGCTTCCCTGTTTGGCAGGGAATTCCGCGGCGCAGCAGGACGCCGTCCAGCCCATGCAAAAGGCGAAGACCACCACGCGAAGGTGCTGATTGATCTGGAAGATACTTACCATGGCGCAACCCGCACCATCACGCTGCGGGTTCCCGGCGTGGATGCGCGGGGCCATGTCATCACCAGCGAACGGGTGCTCAACGTAACCATCCCCAAGGGCATCCGCGCAGGCCAGCACATCCGCCTCAGCGGCCAGGGCAGCGCCGGGATCGGGGAAAGCCAGGCCGGGGATCTGTATCTCGAGGTCGAATTCCGCGCACATCCGCTATATCGGGTCGAAGGCCGCGATCTCTATCTCGATTTGCCGGTATCTCCCTGGGAGGCGGCACTGGGTGCTACCGTCAAGGTGCCGACGCTGGGCGGCATCGTGGAACTCAAGATAGCGGAAGGCTCGGTATCCGGGCGCAAACTGCGGCTGAAGGGACGCGGCATACCCGGCGATCCGCCGGGCGATTGCTATGCGATCCTGGCGATTGCGCTGCCGCCCGCCGATACGGAGGCAGCCCGGGACCTGTACCGGAAAATGGCACAGGAGTTGAACTTCAATCCGCGCGCCAAACTGGGAGTGCCAAAATAGGAGCCAGAATAGGAGTATGGGGAAATGAATACTGAAAACAGCTTGCCGCAATTTGCGGTTTGCATATTCGAGGAACAAACACGGCTGACGCTGGCCGACCTGTGCCGTGCCTGTGCCGTCCATGCGGAACGGATTATCGAGCTCGTGGATGTTGGCGTGCTGGAGCCCCAGGGCCGGGAACCGGCGCGCTGGATCTTCGGCGGTGCCAGCCTGCACCGCGCCCGCGGGGCGTTGCGCTTGCAGCATGATCTGGACATCGACCTTGCCGGCGCGGCCTTGGCGCTGGAACTGCTCGACGAGATCAAGACGTTGAGGGCGCGCCTGCATGCACTGGGTGGAGAGTACTGAGCGATGCATCACACAGAACGAAAACGCTGCCTCCGGGATGATGAAAAAAATAAACGACATTAATAAAGTGGGTGCTACCCATAGCCGCGCCACGCCGGCCGATGCGCTGGTGATCTTCGGCGTGACCGGCGACCTCGCCCACAAGATGATCTTTCCGGCGCTCTACGCGATGGTCAGGCGCGGCAACCTCAACGTGCCGATTGTGGGAGTCGCTTCATCAAAGTGGAGCCTGGCGCAACTGCGCAAACGCGCGAGGGACAGTATCAAACAGGCCGGCAAGATCGATGACCGCGACGCGCTGGACCACCTGCTTTCGCTGTTCCGTTATGTGTCCGGTGATTACAATGACCCGGCTACTTTCACGGCGCTCAGACAGACGCTGGCCGATGCCCGCCGGCCGGCGCACTACCTCGCCATTCCGCCCGCGCTGTTTGCGACGGTCATCAAAGGGTTGGCTGCCGAAGGTTTGACCGACCAGGCGCGCGTCATCGTCGAAAAACCGTTCGGGCGCGACCTGGCCTCGGCGCGCGAACTGAACCGCATCGCGCTGTCGGCATTTGCGGAGGACGCGATCTTCCGCATCGACCATTATCTCGGAAAGGAGGCGATCATGAACATCCTCTATTTCCGTTTCGCCAATTCCTTTCTTGAACCGATCTGGAACCGCAACAGTGTTGCCAGCGTGCAGATCACGCTGGCCGAGGATTTCGGCGTGAATGGCCGCGGTGCATTCTACGAAAACGCGGGCTGCCTGCGCGACGTCATCCAGAACCACCTGTTCCAGATCATCGCGCTGCTGGCGATGGAGCCGCCGGCGTTTCAGGGCTATGCCGCCGTGCACAACGAGAAGGCCAAGGTTTTCCAGGCGATGCGCCCGGTGCGGCCGGATGACATGGTATGCGGCCAGTACGCCGGTTACCGCAACGAGACCGGCGTGGCGAAAAAATCGGACGTCGAGACCTTCTGTGCGCTGCGATTGTTCATCGATTCGTGGCGCTGGGAAGGCGTGCCGTGGTATCTGCGCGCCGGCAAATGCATGGCGGCGACGGCGGCCGAAGTCCTGGTGGAGCTGAAGCCGCCGCCGCAAAGGCTGTTCGACGATTCTGCGCCGGTGCACGGCCGAGCCAATTACCTGCGTTTTCGCCTCTCGCCCAGTTCGGCCGTAGCCCTTGCCGCCCGCGTCAAGCGCGCCGGCAAGGAATTCGTCGGCGACCAGCACGAGCTCTACCTGCTGGATGAACAGTCCGGGGAACAGTCACCCTATGAGCGGCTGTTGAGCGATGCAATGGCCGGTGACGGCGCGCTGTTCACCCGGGAAGATGCGGTCGAGGCCGCCTGGGCGGTGCTCGATCCGGTACTGGACATACCGCGCCCTATTTACCCCTACAAGCCCGGCAGTTGGGGGCCGCGACAAGCCGATGCGCTGATCGCGGCAGATGGAAGCTGGCACAACCCGATACTGGAGAAGGAGAAAAAATGAAAGCCACAAAACAACTGCACGATCTCGGCCAAAGTCTCTGGCTGGACAACATCACGCGCGAACTGCTGACCAGCGGCACGCTGGCCCGCTATATCGGCGAGCTTTCGGTGACTGGCCTGACCTCCAATCCGACGATCTTCGACCATGCCATCCAGAACGGTGATTTCTACGATGATGCGATCCGGCAAAAAACGCTGGCGGGCAAGTCTGGCGAGGAATTATTCTTTGAACTTGCATTGGAAGATTTGACCCGGGCCGCAGATCTTTTTCGTCCGGTTCACAATGCCACCGGCGGTGTCGACGGCTGGGTCTCGCTGGAAGTATCACCGTTGCTCGCCGACGACACCGCCGGCACGATCAAGGCGGCTGTGCAACTGCACAAGCGCGCGCAACGCCACAATCTTTTCATCAAGATTCCGGGTACCCCGGCCGGTATTCCGGCGATCGAGGAAGCGATCTTCGCCGGCGTGCCGGTGAACGTCACGCTGCTGTTCTCGCGCGAGCACTACCTCGCGGCGGCCGAAGCATATATGCGCGGCATCGAGCGGCGCATCGCCGCCGGCCTGGATCCGAACATCGGTTCCGTGGCTTCGATTTTTATCAGCCGCTGGGACGTGGCCGTCAAGGACAAGGTTCAGGGCGAGTTCCGCAACAACCGTCTTGGCATCGCGATCGCGATGCGCACCTACAAGGCCTACCGCGATCTGCTCGCAACGAAGCGCTGGCATAAATTGGCCGCCGCCGGGGCCAGGCCGCAACGCCTGCTGTGGGCCAGTACCGGCAGCAAGGATCCCGCAGCCTCGGACACTCTTTACGTTGAAGCGCTCGCTGCGCCGGACACGATCAACACCATTCCCGAACAGACACTGCTCGCCTTCGCCGCGCACGGCAAAGTAAAGGACGTACTGCCGGTTGGTGAGGATAATGCTGAAACGGTGGAGGCGGTGATCGCGGAATTCACCCGCGAGGGCATCAACGATGAGGCGCTGGCCGCCGACCTCCAGCGCGAGGGCACCGAATCTTTCGCAAAATCCTGGAACGATCTGATTGCATGCATCGCGTCAAAAAGCGCCGCGCTGACGCAGAACCCGCCGGGCGGAAAATAGCCATGACAGTCGCAGCGCAACCCGATCAGTTGTGCATCGATAGCAGCGCTCACTTTCAATTGATGCTATGCAGCGGGCACAGTCCAGGCTTCCCGTTGCGTCCCAAGTGCGGTAGCGAACAGACCCGTTCCTCCGGAGCGGGCATGATCCTTAACCTGCGCACGGCTAAAGATGATCCTGTGCATGTTCACCGTCCGGGAAATATTCGCGCCATTACCTAATGGAGGATAGCCAATGCTCAACTACGAATTGCAACACGACGAAGGCATACTCGTGCTGCATCCGGAAGGGCCGCTTGAAGAGGCGGATTTTATTTCAATAACCAGCCAGGTCGATACTTATCTGGCGGGGCACGGGAAGCTGCATGGAGTATTGATACACGCAAAATCATTTCCCGGCTGGAAAGACTTTGCCGCGATGCTTGCTCACCTGAAGTTCCTCAGGGAGCATATCCAGAAGATCGAAAAAGTCGCGGTCGTCGCGGACGGAGCTGTGGCGAATATCATGCCGAACATTGCAAAACATTTCGTCCATGCGCAGGTGCAGCACTTCGATTTCGTGCGCGAGGAAGCAGCGTGGGACTGGCTCGGGCAAACCGGCAAGGCACAGATGAATCCGGTCGAGTGACCGGGTAATCCGCGCCCGCAATTCACGCGCAATGCATTCAATCAGGAGACAGTCATGCCCGCCGAACTCGATCAGCAATGCATCAACACCATTCGTTTCTTGTCGGTGGACATGGTGCAGAAAGCCGACAGCGGGCATCCTGGCCTGCCGCTCGGTGCCGCGACTATGGCCTATGTGCTGTGGACCCGCTGGCTCAGGCACAACCCGAAAAACCCGCACTGGATCAATCGTGACCGCTTCGTGCTCTCGGCCGGACACGGCTCGGCGCTGCTCTACAGTCTGTTGCACCTGACCGGTTACGACCTCTCGCTGGACGACATCAAGCAGTTTCGCCAATGGGGCAGCAAGGCGCCGGGGCATCCCGAGCGCGGACACACGCCCGGTGTGGAAACCACCACCGGGCCGCTGGGACAAGGCTTGGCCAACGCGGTCGGCATGGCGATCGCAGAGGCGCAACTCGCGGCCCGCTACAACCGGCCCGGTCACGCGCTGATCGACCACCATACCTATGCCATCGTCAGCGATGGCGACCTGATGGAGGGCGTGGCCTCCGAAGCGGCTTCGCTGGCCGGCCATCTCAAACTCGGCAAGCTCACTTGCCTCTACGACGACAACCATGTCACGCTGGCCGCAGGTACCGACATCAGCTATTCCGAAAATCGCGCGCAGCGCTTTGAGTCGTATGGCTGGCACACGGTCTCGGTGGCGGACGGCAACGACATCAAAGCAATCGACGCCGCGCTGGCTGCCGCACGCGCGGAAACCGCACGGCCGTCGCTGATCCTGGTGCGTACCCATATCGGTTTCGGCTCGCCCGAGCAGGACAGTTTCAAGGCGCACGGCTCCCCGCTCGGCGTGGATGATGTGCGCAAGACCAAGCAGACACTGGGCTGGCCGGCCGAGCCGGAGTTTCTGATACCGGACGAGGCGCTGGCGCATTTCCGCGAGGCAGTGGAGCGAGGTGCGCAGGACGATGCCGCGTGGAGCGAGCGCATTAGTGCCTACACCAAGGCGTTCCCGGATAGGGCAGAGGAGCTTCAGTACCGCCTGCGCGATGAACTGCCGCCGGGCTGGGATGCGGACATCCCGGTATTCCAGGCCGATGCCAAGGGCCTTGCCACGCGCGATGCATCCGGCAAGGTGATGAACGCCATTGCACCCAAACTGCCGGCGCTGACCGGCGGCTCGGCCGACCTCGACACGTCGACGAAAACGGCCTTGAAAGGCATGGGCGATTTCAATCCGCCGCCGGAAAAAAATACCGACCAGCAGGGTTCCGATAGCGCCGGCTGGAGCTATGCCGGACGCAACCTGCACTTCGGCATACGCGAACATGCGATGGGTGCCATCGTCAACGGCCTCGCCGCACACGGCGGATTTATTCCTTACGGTTCGACTTTTCTGATCTTCTCCGACTACATGCGCCCGGCTATCCGGCTGGCGGCGCTGATGGGATTGCACATCGTGCATGTGTTCACGCACGACAGTATCGCCGTCGGCGAAGACGGCCCCACGCACCAACCGGTGGAACAACTGGCGAGCCTGCGCGCGATTCCGAACCTGATCGTGATCCGCCCCGGCGACGCCAACGAAACCGCCGTCGCCTGGCGCGTTGCGCTGGAAACGCGCGACCGGCCGGTGATGCTGGTGTTGAGCCGGCAGGAGCTGCCCACGCTCGATCGCAGCCGCTACGCCGTGGCGGATGGATTGCGCCGTGGCGCCTATGTGTTGAGCGATGCGCCTGATGGCAAGCCGGAACTGATTCTGATCGCCAGCGGTTCCGAAGTCGGCCTGATCGTGGCGGCGGCAGGACGTTTGCAACAGCAAGGCATCGCCGTGCGTTGCGTGTCGATGCCGAGCTGGGAGCTGTTCGAGGCATTGCCGCAAGCCGAACGCGATGCGGTGCTGCCGCCCTCTGTCGGCGCGCGGCTCGCGGTCGAATTGGGAGTGCCGCAAGGCTGGGATCGTTATGTCGGTGCGCGCGGCGACATGCTGGGCGTGGAACGCTTCGGAGCATCAGCACCAGCCGCAGTCGTGCTGCGCGAATACGGATTCACCGTCGACAACATCTGCGCGCGGGCAAAAGCACTGCTGGTTTTGGAACAGAAGCAGAGCCAGGATTGAATGTAAAGCCGCAGTCTTTACTGACCGCCAACGACACAGATATGCTCGTCATGAAGCTTCAGTGTAAGGACCGCTCCTCGAAGCAGTCAATTTTGTCATCGTGACAGGATGACTGGTATACAAAGTAAGCTGCCGGAAAGCCAATTTATTGAGTAGCTGGTTCAATATGCCCTGCTATAGCCAGTGTGCGGCGCCCGTTTAAATTTACGGCATCGCCCATCATGAAATATCCCGCCTTAAGGAGACCCGGATGCAGGACCTGGACGATCAGGCGCAAAAACTAAGAGCGATTTTTCTGGATTCCGCCACAGCCGTGCCGATGGCAGATGAAGCCGCCGCGAATGAGGCCTTGGAAGCCTATCAGAGCCTTCAACACGCATCGGATCGCCTCTTCGATTTATTGATCGTCTTGGAGAATACTGGCCAAACGGTTGGCACCGTGCGCTCTCTAGCCAATCATTTCTTTTTGGCTAATGTGCTGGATAGGGTGAGCGAGCCGATCGCCGAGGCGCTCAACAACATTGCGGCTTGCCTGCCCGGAATCGTCAAGCCCGACGGAAAGAGGATTCCGTCCGGGCCCGTTCAACCAGGCGCATCTCCTTCTCCGCAAGTCACTGCCTTCGTGAGAGCACTCGACCATGAGTCGGCTTGGCTGGAAGCCATGCTTATAGGCCGCGCCTTCACAGTCCTCAAGCGATTTCCATTCTCGAACGCTCGCACGAAAGCGGTTGCGGACGCAGCGACTCGGATCAAACGGTTCGGCTACGCCTTTTCGATCCGCTCAGGCCGATACCAGATCAGGCCTGAGGGTATCGAGAATATCGTCGGCAAAATTTGGAAATGCCTCCATCGCCTAGGCTGTCTCAATGCGCTCTCGAATATCATGCGGGCGGCCCTTGAGACCCAAGACTACGCCTACGAGCAAATTCTATTCGGCAGGAAATATGCCGGCGGCCTTGGTGATCGGCCCCCGGGGTTGCCGATCGGGCTGCTCTATAACATTGCCGTCAAGCTGCCGGCCCTAGTATCCAACGAACGCAATGCCAAGTCCTTCTGGGACAAGGCCGTCTGCCTAGCGCGCGATCTCGTGGCGATGCTCGATCTCGAACCCTACTCACAATTTGCTTTTCTAGGATTGAATGCACAAGCCTTGGAGGATGGACTGCGAGAGGTCGCTCACTACGACCACTGCTTCTCTCTTCGTCAGTGGCATCTCAGCTTCACGCCGCAGTTTCTCACCGTTTTTTTCGGCGAAAGCTTCGATGCCGACATGGAGCAGCGGCTCGGCTGGAACGTTGCGGATGCGGTGCAGCTGGCCCAGGTTCTTAAAGCTCATGCCAGGCCGGGCACTCAGGTCGTACCGATCCCCAAGTTGGTTGAAACCGGCTTCGACCCGGGGGTCTTTAAATCCATGTTGCCGTTCTTTGCGCATAGAGAGGGAGAGGCCAACAAAAACTATCGCTCTCCCTTCGGGGCCGCGGGTCCTGACGTAATCTTCAAGCCGCTCATTCTGCTCAAGGGAAACAGCGTCGTTCTGCCGGCGGCCTCGGTACTGGGCCCAGCCCTGTTCGAAGCCACATTCGCAGCCTGGAGAACCAACAAGACCGATCAGGAAATCGCCAGTCTGAGAGGCGATGCGGCAGAGCGGCTGACGAAATACCTATTCGCCAAGCACGGCTTTCAACCGAGCTTCGAGAACGCGATCTATGATCTAGGTGAACAAGGTGCCGGCGAGTGCGATCTCGTTTTCGAGGATGAGGAAAATATCATCCTTGTCGAGTGCAAAGCGAAGGCGCTGACCAGGGGCGCCATGACCGGCATGCAGGGCGATGCGCTACTTGATTTTGCGGGTGGTTTGTTTGCGTCTCAAGCTCAGGCTCTCAGGCATGAGCGTATTTTGCGAAGTGCGGGCTCGATACATTTCCGTGATGAAACAAGGCTTGAGCTTCGAAACCGGCGCATCACGCGCCTCACCGTAACCCTGTTGGACCACGGCTCGCTTCAGGATCGATGGATGCTTCGGAACATCTATAATGCGTTGCTGTCGGTCGAATTCACATGCGATCCCGGCTATACGAAAAAAAGGCAAGTCGAGGACTTCAACACGAATCTGCGCTTGTTTCGGGAAGAGACACGCCTGCTTGAGGCGGCAGGGCAAGACATCAACGCCCATCCGCTCAATGCCGCTTCCGCGAGCGTGGCCCAGCTCGACGTCCTATTGGAAAGCGTGCAATCGCTTAGCGAGGTGAGGACGAGGCTATCCGCTCCCGTGACGTTTTCGACCTTAAATGTGCTACTGGAGCACTTTCATCAACAGAAGATGCGCAGCCAAGGTCAGCCTTCTTAACGTCGGCATTGGCCGAGATCGGGACCGAAACTGTGTAAAGCGGCCTTTGTTGCCCAAGTTCTTGATGACCGGTATGGCCGATGAATTGCCATACGCAATCAGTTCGCCGGGATGACAGTTTAATGAGGGATGCAATCACAAGGCTGATCTACGCTATCCGATTATTCTTTAGGCAAGCGGGCTGCTTCCTTCTCATACGCTGCGGCTCGAGGATTGCCGATTTTCCGGTAATCGTCGGCCACCATCTGGTAAGCGTTCGTTTTCAGACGAAGGTCCGCGACATTGGGACTGTTCACGCTACCAGCCAGAGCAGGTATCCGCAGTGTGATCCCGCTATCAATCAGATCCGGGTTTCGGTGGGACAACTCTGGTCTGTTTTCCGCATAGATAACTGGCCACCAATAGGGATCGCCCAATCTGCTCGCGGCAATCGCCCACAAGGTATCACCGGGTGACACGACAACCCCTGTCGCCGCAGCGATTGCCGTTAAGGTGGCTTTCGCCTCTACGGGAGCAACCGGGGCGGGCGTGCCGGTATCGGGAGTTTGGTCGGTGTGCACTACTACGGCTTTATCCGATGACATCTCGCGCGATACTTCGGACGAATCCTGAGTGGATATTCCACGCATGGCCCTGATGCCAAGCACGATCAGCAGCAATACAAGCAGCGCCAGCAAGATCCAGAAGCCGGATCTGGTACGCCATTCTGTTTTGTCCGGAGTGAGTTCCCTGATTCGCAGCTGACTGAAAGGAGCGTTGACAGCCAAGCGCAATGCGCCGTAGGGATGAAAGTGGACACGCGAGTGCTCGGGAATTGTTAAAGGTGCGCCGGAGTTGGGATTGTGCCCCGCCTGTTGATTGACATGGGTCGTATGGAAACGGCCAAAGTGATACAGATGAATGTCGCCGCCCTTCTCCAATTCTTCACTTATGCTTTTCGCGAATTTGTGGATAAAGGTGTCTGTTTCGACACTGCTGACCTTGGCTCGCCTGGCCACCAGCTCCGCAAAGGTGTGAAGCGCTATCTTGTTGTCGTCGCTCATGTCGGCGCACCTGCTACGTTTGATTCGATATCGTAAACTTCTTCACGCAGCAATGTGCCTGTGCGAAACACCGGCACGCGCCGTTTTGGGAAAATCGCAAAGTCATGAGTGACTGGCCGATAACCGCGGTGCTCCTCGTACGTCGCCGTGTCGAAGGTGCCCAGGTGCGGGATGGTTACCGCGTGCCCGACCCGGAGCAGGTCACGAATCTCCCGCAGTGTTGCCTTCAGCAAGCGCTGCGATTGAGCGTTGGATATGCTCAACTCCTTTGCAATTTTTTCAATAAGTTCAGCTTGATCCATGGTGCGCCTTAACGGTTTAGTTTATGTGAAGTGCCAGGCAGCTACATTATTGCTGCCGAATCCATAGCCTGCTCTTGCTCACTCATTTCAATTAATACCGGATTTATTGTTTCGGTATATTTGATACTCGGGTGCCTGCAATATTTACCCGCATCCGCGCAGTTAATAATGCGGAATTCGCAAAAACTTCTCTGCCTGAGCTCCATCATGCCGCATGAGTAGTACCTTTTTAACGTGCAGTTATTGAGGTTTGCTTGTCTCATTGTGCTGATCGAAAACAACGTCTGCAAAACAAGAAACGAGACGTTGCCATTGATTCACCAAAGCACCGCATGTAATTACTTTAACTTTATGGGAGCCTGTCGTTTGCATCTGTGCGTTTCCGCACATTATTGATACTTCCATAATTCACGACACCCTTGCCGTCATTGCGAACGAAGTGCGGGGGCTCAAAGTGCCGTCATTGCGAACGAAGTGAAGCAATCCAGCAAGACCAAGATGCCTTTTTTAAACCATCTGGATTGCCACGTCGGCTTTGCCTCCTCGCAATGACGGGGCGTTCTGGATTGCCGCGCCGGCTACGCCTTCTGATGAAACTACTGGTGGAACGACTAGCCATCCCACTAAGCAACCAGAAGACGGTTGCCAAGTGGTTGGTTATAGCCAATCGACTGGTGAAACAACTAGCCATCCCACTAAGCAACCACAAAACGGTTGCCAAGTGGTTGGTTATAAGCCAGCAAGCCGGCAAGTCGCTGGTTATCGCAATGACAGGTGTTTGTGCCATTGCTCGCAGCTGAAGCCTTGTTGCAAAGACGGGACACTCCGGATTTCCCGAATTCGCGGGAATGACGTGCCAGTTTTTTAATTCCCCCTTACTGCATTCAGAAAGATGTGTCACTGTCATCAAATATGAAAACCTCAATAAATCGGCGGGGTGGCAGTTCCCCGGGCTGGCAAAATAATGGAGCAAGAATGAAATTGACCAACTTTAAAATCGGACATCGTCTGGCCATCACTTTCGGCATTGTCATCGTGCTGACATTCATACAGCTATTGGTGTCGTATCTGGCTGACAAAAACCTGGCAAACCGGTGGGGGGAGTTCCAATCCATATCTTTGGAGAAATACACTGCGGCTCACAAAGGCAAGGAAGATCTTGGCGACGGGATTCACCTGTTCAAGGATTATCTGCTGCGCGGCCAGGATTATGACCGGCAATTTGCAGCTGCGATGGCAGCGGTAGACCAGGATGCTGCCCGCTATGCCATTAATCACGGAGAGATGAACGAGCGCGAAAAATCGGCATTGCAGCATATAAAAACTGCCAGCGAAGAATACCGTGCGGCGATGAAAAAAGTCGTTGAGATGAAAGCATCGGGTGCGTCTATCGAGGAAATCGACCAGCGGATCAAGGGGGCGGACAGGCCGCTCGGTCTCGCATTCGACGAGTTGCTTGCGGTAGTTCGGGATGAAATACAGGCAGCTTCCGGTTCGGTATACAAGACGGCCGACAGCGGCCAGGCGGAAACGATTTTTATCGGTGTATTGACTATCGTGCTGAGCGTGTTGTTCGCCCGGTACTCGACGATCAGCATCACCCGTCCGCTGGAAGATGCGGCCAGGGTGGCGGGTTCGGTCGCCAAAGGCAACCTGACCCATGTTATCGAAGTAAAGTCCAGGGATGAGACGGGCCAGTTGCTGCAAGCGTTGAAGGACATGAATGCCAGCCTGGGCGGTATCGTCGGCGAAGTGAGCTACGCTACCGAATCCATTACCACCGCCGCCCGGGAAATTGCTGCGGGCAACAGCGACCTGTCGCAGCGCACCGAACAACAGGCGTCCAGCCTGGAAGAGACCGCCTCCAGCATGGAAGAGCTGACCTCGACCGTGAAGCAGAACGCCGAAAACGCCAAGCAGGCCAGGCAGTTGTCGGTCAACGCCTCGGATATCGCGATCAAGGGCGGCAAGGCGGTGAACGAAGTCGTCGACACCATGGCCCTGATCAGCACCAGTTCGAAGAAGATCGCCGACATCATAGGCGTGATCGAAGGCATTGCCTTCCAGACCAACATCCTGGCGCTGAATGCCGCCGTGGAAGCGGCGCGCGCAGGAGAGCAGGGGCGCGGCTTCGCGGTAGTGGCATCCGAGGTGCGCAACCTGGCGCAGCGCTCGGCGGCAGCGGCCAAGGAGATCAAGGTTCTGATCGACGACTCGGTGGGCAAGGTGGATACCGGCTCCCGGCAGGTGGGCCAGGCCGGTGCCACGATGAACGAGGTGGTCATGGCGGTGAAACGGGTGACCGACATCATGGCCGAGATCTCGGCGGCCTCGAGCGAGCAGAGCGCGGGCATAGAGGAAGTCAATCAGGCGATTGTGCAAATGGACGACATGACGCAGCAGAACGCCGCGCTGGTGGAACAGGCGGCCGCGGCTGCGGAATCCATGCTGGCGCAGGCTGAAGCACTGACCCACGCGGTCAGCGCTTTCAGTCTGGACAAAGAGAACGTCGCCATTTCGCCGCAAGCCGCGGTTACTTTCGCGGGGAAGCCAGGCAATGCACATCGCCCCTCGCGGCTTGTTTCGCCAACACCGGCCAGAAAGGAAGGTACCCCGGGGGGGGAGAACAGATTGTCCAGAAAATCAAACGCAGACAGTGACGGTGACTGGAAGGAGTTTTAACCCGGCTCAGGCAGGAAAACCTGCATGGACAAGGGAAGGCCGGATTGCCCGCAAGCAGGAACCCAATTATCGAACCTGTGCTTCAGGGATATGCTGTCCCGGCTACGGTTATTGCGACGAACAAACTTGCTCAGCGCTTGCTTGCAGCTGTTTGCTTCGCGCCAACTTTTTCACTGAATCTCTCCCTGTTGATGACGTAGCGTTCATGCAATCCTGTTGAAATCAGGTCCACCCCATCGTGCGCCTGCACCTTGAAAGCAAGTTTTTTCCCCTCGACTGCAATCAATTCGACCGATGCGGTTACCTCCAGGCCCGGTGGCGTAGCGGCCTCATGGCTGACGTTGATGTGGGTTCCAACGGTCTGTTCCCGCGGCCAGTCCAGATAAGGATTGATCGCCTTGATGCAGGCCCATTCGAGCAGGCCCACCAGAAAACCGGTTGCAAATACTTCCGGCATCGCCACAAACTCAGGCGATTCCGGATACAGCGCGGGAACAGTTTTTGACCGGGGAACCACAAACTTGTGCTCGTATCTGATACCCGGCTTCAAGGTTTCTTTCATGCTGCCCTCCCGATATGCGGTAATTCTTATTTTTCTGCCAACAGGCTTTCCGGCGCAACTTTGCTGCCGGTCACCCTGACCACCTTGTGCCGCGATTGCCCGCCCTGCCTGAGTTCGGCATTGCGCAGCGGAACGCCGAACAATTCTGCGATGAATTTCAGCAGCGCCGCATTGGCCCGACCTTCGATAGGCGGCGCGGCCAGCTTTATCTTGAGTGCCTCACCGTGCAGTCCGACAATTTCGCTGTGCCTTGCGCCCGGATGGACATGCAGCGTCAGCGTGATGGCTTCCCCGTCGCGGCGATACCAGGCAGGCTGCATCAAAGCAACCGGACTGCCAGGCTTTCCAGCATAGCCATGGGTACCAGCAGTATGATCTGGCAGATCACCAGAAGCAGTAGCGATGACAAATCCACGTTGCCGATCGGCGGGACAATGCGCTGCAGCGGCCGCAAAAAGCGCTGGGTGATTGCGGCAAGCAGCGGGGCCAGCGGGGTGTAGGGATTGACCCAGGACAGGATCGCCTGCGCCACCATCGCGCTCATCAGCAGGTACACACTGATCTTGATGAGTTTCACCGCGCTCCACGCCAACAGCCCGAACAGCGGGAAATGCACGAACGGATAGCCCTGCAGCCACAGCGTCAAGCCCGAATAGATGAACTCCACGACCAGCGCAAGCAGGAAACTGGCGCTATCCAGCCGCCACACCGGAGGGATGAAGCGGCGCGCGCGCAACACCGCAAAATTGCTGACCGCCATGATGAATTCGCCGGCCGGATTGCGCATCGGGGCGCGCAGCCATTGCAGCAGAAAACGGAACAGCAGCACACCGGCGAATCCCTGCACGAAGATATCAAGCAAAAATTGCAGGGTTTGATTGAGCATCATGCTTTCCCCAGTTCTTCGCCCATTTCGCGCGAGCGGGTTGCGGCAGCCTTTGCCGCGGTGATGATGTGCTGTTTGACCTGGTTGGTTTCCATGCTCAGCAGCGCGCGTTCGGTGGTGCCGTTCTTCGACGTGACGCGGGCGCGTAGTGTGGCCGGGCCCTCCGTGCTTTCACGTGCCAGCCTGGCCGCGCCAAAGGCGGTTTCCAGGGCAAGCTTGCGCGCGGTTTGTACGGGGAGGCCGAGTTCCTTGCCGGCTTGTTCGAGCGCCTCGATGAAATAGAAGAAGTACGCCGGGCCGCTGCCGGAAATTCCCGTCACGGCATCCAGCATGGCTTCGTCCTGCAGCCACAAAGTCTCGCCGACCGCAGATAAAATATTTTGCGCCTGTTCGCGCTGCGCGGCAGTGACTGCGGGCATTGCGTATAAACCGGTCATGCCGCTTTGGATCAGTGCGGGCGTGTTGGGCATCGCGCGAACTATCGCCAGGCTGTTCGACCAGCGCGCAAGATCCTCTGCCAGGATGCCTGCCGCGATGGAGATCAGCAGCTGCCCCGACAATAATACGGAAAGTTGTTGTGCTACTTCGCGCAATTGTTGCGGCTTGACGGCGAAGACGATGATATCGCTGCCCGCAATTCCTTTGGCAATGTCCGCAAATGTATGCACCGAAAAATCGCGTCCCAGCCGGTCACGGTTTTCCGCGTTGATTTCCACCACGCTGATTTGGGCGGCAGAAAATCCCCTGCCGAGCAGGCCGCCGATCAACGCGGTCGCCATGTTGCCGCCGCCGATGAAGCAAATATTCATGGTGTTTCCCCCAAATAAATCCGGTCGCCAAAGATTGCCGTGCCGATGCGCACTATAGTCGCACCTTCGGCTATCGCGGCGGCAAAATCATGCGACATGCCCATAGACAGCGTATCCAGCTGCAAGCCCTGCCGGTTCAGCCGGTCGCGCATTTCACGCAACTGCGCGAAGGGCGCGCGCTGGACAACAGCATCATCGCTGGGCGCGGGAACCGCCATCAGGCCGCGCAATTTCAAGCCGGGCAGTTGCGCGACGGCCTGCGCCAAGGCATCGAGTTCATCCGGAGCCACACCGCTTTTGCTGGCCTCCATGCTGATGTTGACCTGCAGGCATATTCGCAGCGGCGGAAGTTGAGCAGGCCGTTGCCCGGACAGGCGTTCGGCAATCTTCAGTCTGTCCACGCTGTGTACCCAGGCAAAATTCTCCGCGATGGTGCGGGTCTTGTTGCTTTGAACCGGGCCGATATAGTGCCATTCTATCGGTATATCGTTCAGCGCGGCGATCTTGTCCAGCGCCTCCTGCACATAGCTTTCCGCAAAACATGTCTGCCCTGCGCGGTATGCCTCGCGCAATGCCGTTGCCGCAAAGGTCTTGCTGACGGCAAGCAAATGAATGTCACTGGTTTTGCGACTCGCCTCGGCAGCAGCTGCCGCTATCGCGTCGCGCACTGCTTGCAAGTTGGAAGTGATTGTTGTCATAATCTCGCGCGTCGCAGACCACTTTAATTCGCGCGGCCCGGTGATTGTCTGCCCGGGCCGCTACATCAAACCGGGACGATTATAATGGATATCACCGAACTGCTTGCCTTCAGCGTCAAAAACAAAGCGTCCGACTTGCATCTTTCCGCCGGCCTGCCTCCCATGATCCGCGTGCACGGTGATATACGCCGGATCAACCTGCCCGCGATGGAACACAAGGAAGTGCATAGCCTGGTGTATGACATCATGAACGACCAGCAGCGCAAATTCTACGAGGAGAACAAGGAAGTCGATTTCTCTTTCGAGGTTCCCGGGCTGGCCCGTTTTCGCGTTAATGCCTTTATACAGAATCGCGGCGCAGGCGCAGTCATGCGCACCATCCCTTCAAAGATTCTGTCGCTGGAAGAGCTCAAGGCCCCG
>JAJZEQ010000281.1 GCA_021851345.1 Pseudomonadota bacterium | reverse complement strand
CATCGATATCAAAAAAGTCGCCGTTGCAGGGGCAGCCCCGATATCGTGTTCGCCAAACACTTCCAGCAGCCAGGAAAGCAGTGCCGTGCCGGCGCCAAACAACACCAGGCCGGTCACGTCGAGCGGTCGCCGCCCCTCGCCGTGATAGTCCGGCATGTAGCGATGGATAAGCAGCAGCGCCGCGAGCCCCACCGGAATATTGACCAGGAAGATGATCCGCCACGGCAGCCAGTGCACGATCAGCCCGCCTATGGTCGGGCCCAGCAGCGGCCCGATCAGTGCCGGGAGGATCACGAAATTCATCGCCCTGAGCAATTCGGTCTTGGGAAAGGTGCGGATGATGGTCAATCTTCCCACCGGCATCATCATCGCGGCGCCCATGCCCTGCAAAATGCGGGCGGCAACCAGCATCGGCACATTCAGCGACAGACCGCACAGCAAAGAAGAAAGTGTGAAAACCACCACTGCGCTGCCGAACACGCGTCGCGTGCCGAAACGGTCGGCCATCCAGCCGCTGACGGGGATGCATACGGCCAGGCTCAGTATGTAACTGGCGACAACGACCTTCAGGCTCAGCGGCGCCACATGAAAGCTCGCCGCCATGGCCGGCACGGCCGTGTTGACAATGGTCGAATCCAGCTGCTCCATGAACAGCGCAGCCGCCACCACCCAGGGAAGATATCGTTTGACTGTCAGGCTATCCATCTGAATGCGGGTGAGATGCAAAGGGCGGAATGATTCCACGAAAGCGGCGGAAATGATAGCCGCGCGAAAGCGGCCGATCCCGATCGGGTGATCTTGTGGAACCGGTTCCGCAGTGCGTTTAAAACGACCATGGTTTTTCAGGCGAGGAGACGGCAGGAAGCAACTGGCATCGTGTTATCCATCAAGCTGACAAACCGGCCGCCAAGTTGTACGATTGAACCGGTGCAATACTGTCCTTCCGGCTCACGGCTGACGGGAGGGGAAAACATGAATAGCCGCGACAAAGTGTACGGGACGCCCGACCAGTCTTGCCGCGCTGCCCCGCATCCATAACAACAATGGGAGGAGATATCATGATCACACGCCGCACGTTTCTGGCAGCCTCAACTGCGGTTGGTGCCGGAGTTGCCCTGGGCATCCCCGCATCGGCCGGAGCCAAACAGGAAACACACCCCATGAAGTATTCCGGGCCGCACGAGATGCCCAAGGGCCTTACCTTGCTGTCTATGGCCAATCCTGACGGTACCGAGACGCTCGGCATCAAGACCGCGCACGGCGTTATCGATGTGCGCAAGGCATCCCGTCTGCTCGGCATTCCTGCGCCGCTGACCATGGAAGAACTGCTGCGCGAGGGAAATGCCGCCGGCCTGACCAGGATCGCGGCCGCCGCCGGCAGCGCCAAGGCCAAACCGGCCCTGCTCGATGAGGGCCGTGTCCGCTACGGCCGGCTGTTCACCAATCCCGGCAAGATCGTGTGCGTCGGCCTCAACTACAAGCGCCACGCACAGGAAATCGGCATGAAGGAGCCGCGTGTGCCGCCGCTGTTCAACAAGTACAATAATGCGCTGGCCGCGCACCAATGCACCATAGATTTGCCCCCCAAAGACGTGGCCTACAAGTTCGATTACGAAACGGAAATGCTGATCGTGATGGGCAAGGCGGCGCGCAATGTTGCGGAAGCCGACGCGCTGAATTATGTCGCGGGATATTGCACCGCAAATGATTTTTCCGCGCGCGACCTTCAGCTGGAAACGCCGAGCAGCCAATGGATGATAGGCAAGACGCTGGACAAGTTTGCGCCGATAGGGCCGTATTTCGTTTCTGCCGACCTGGTCGGCGACCCGAATAACCTGAAGATCAAAACGCTGGTCAACGGCGAGGTGCGCCAGGACTGGAGCACCAATGATTTCATCTTCAATACCCAGCAGATGATCGCCTACATCTCCAGGCACTGGACGCTGGAGCCCGGCGACATCATCTATACCGGAACGCCGCAGGGCGTCATCCTGGGTTATCCCAAGGACAAACAGGTCTGGCTCAAGGCCGGTGACGAGATCGTCAGTTCGATCGAGAAGCTCGGCGAGCTGAAATTCCGGCTTGCGTGACGCGGGCAATGAAATTATGAATCATACGATGGTCACTGCTGACTGTTGTTTTTTGGTTATCCCGTTATTTTTTTCTTATCAAGGGGAAATTGCATGGCAACAGCAACAGTGACGGTTGAGCAGATCAGCAGTACCGCATCCAGGGGTAATGCCCGAGGGCATCAGTTGCTCATGGACCGCCCCGATACCAAGGGCGGCACCAACCTCGGCATGATGGGCGGGGAAGCGGTGCTGAACGGGTTGGGCGGTTGCTTCATGAGCAACTTGCTGGCCGCCGCCAGAGCCCGCAACATCGAATTGAAAAATGCCCGCGCGGATATCGAGGCCGACATGGCCGATGCGCCGTCGCGTTTTACCGCGATCCGCATGGCGGTATCCGCGCAGTGCAATCCCCCGGAAGAGCTGGGTAAGCTGGTCGCGGT
>JAJZEQ010000049.1 GCA_021851345.1 Pseudomonadota bacterium | reverse complement strand
TACAACTGCGGCCCGCCCATCCAGCCGGACAGTAATTTGAACAGCTTGTCCGTCGCGCCCTGCAGGTCCTGCGCGTGCAGCTTGCGTATGCCATAGGCTTCGGGCAGCTCGTCCATCAATGCATAGAAACGTTGCACCAGCGCGCGAACCTTGTCCGCGCCGCCGATGCGTTCGTAATGGGTCAGTATTTTGCTGTCTGCTTGCATGTGTCTTTCTTCTCTTCGGAGTAACGTGGCATTGCCCGGGGTGGCATTGCATGGGCCGGAGTCGGCGATTTTACCCTAGCCCAGCGGAAACCTCGCCAGCAGCCGGTAATCCGCCTCACCGTCCCGCTGCGCGGATTGCACCAGGACAAACTCCCTGATCTGCCAGCACGCCGGATGCATGACGGGCAGGGGTGAGTCGGTCCAGCGGGCGTTGCGCAACAATGTGACGTGCGGCTGGTATTCACGTTTATCGAAACCGAAGCCGTGCCGGGCCAGGGATTGCTCCAGGCCGCCTGCCAGCAGCGCCAACTGTTGCGGTGTTTCGCCAGGCGCGGCATACACAATATGGTTGTGCCCCCAGTAACGGGCCGCATCGAAACACAATTCGAATGTTTGCCCGCTCACTTCCTGTGCCGCAAGATTCAGCGCCTCAAGCCTGTAATGCTCCACATCGCCGATGAACACCAGCGTGGCGTGCAATGTTGCCCCGCGCATGGCACGCCCCCCGCACAAGTGTTGCAGCGGTTTCTGCCAGGCGACCAGAAGCTCGCGCTCCGGGGCGGACGGCCACAGCGCGAAAAAAACCTTTGCTTTCGGGTTGCCTGACGGATGGATCATGGCCTGCATTTTATCCGCATCTTGAAGAGGGTCGAGCAGCGCACTGCAATCGGGTAAAATGCGCGCCTTGCAGAGCCAGAGAACATCATGACCGCACGTTTACGCGAAATCCCCTACAACTACACTTCATTTTCCGACCGCGAGATCGTGTTGCGCATACTCGGCGGCGAGGCTTGGGACATCATCAACACGCTGCGCGAAGAACGCCGCACCGGGCGTTCCGCGCAAATGCTGTATGAAGTGCTGGGCGATATCTGGGTGGTGTCGCGCAACCCGTATCTGCAGGACGACCTGCTGGGCAACCGGAAACGGCGCGCGGCGCTGGTCGGCGCGCTGCACCACCGCCTTAATGCGATAGATGCGCGCCGCCAGGATAACCAGATCGTCAAGCGCCTGCTGCAACTGACACGCTCGGCAGTCGATCAATTCGCGGATGAATTCGAGCAGACCCTGGAACTGCGCAAACGCGCGATGAGGGTCTTGAGCCGCATCACCCGCCGCGACAATATCCAGTTCGACGGGCTGGCGCGGGTCTCGCACGTGACGGACGCGACCGACTGGCGCGTGGAATATCCCTTCGTGGTACTGCATCCCGATACCGAGGAGGAAATCGCCGCACTGGTGCGCGCCTGCATCGCGCTCAAGCTCACCATCATCCCGCGCGGCGGCGGCACCGGCTACACCGGCGGCGCGGTGCCGCTGGATAAATTCTCGGCGGTGATCAACACCGAAAAGCTCGAGTCTCTCTCGGCGGTCGAGCACATCGTCCTGCCCGGACTGAGCGAACCGTATGCCACCATTCATTGCGGTGCGGGCGTGGTCACGCGGCGCGTGATGGAGGCGGCCGAGAATAGCGACCTGGTTTTCGCGGTAGACCCGACCTCGGCGGACGCATCATGCATAGGCGGCAATGTGGCGATGAACGCGGGCGGCAAGAAGGCCGTGCTGTGGGGCACCGCGCTGGACAACCTGGCGTCATGGCGCATGGTCACGCCGGATGGCTTGTGGATGGAAGTCGAGCGCCTGCACCACAACCTCGGCAAAATCCACGATGTGGAGAACGCAACTTTTCGCATCAGCCGTTATGAAACAGACGGCAAAACACCGCACGGCGCACCGGAAATCCTCACCATCCCCGGCAGCGCGTTTCGCAAGGCCGGACTGGGCAAGGACGTCACCGACAAATTCCTGTCCGGCCTGCCCGGCATCCAGAAGGAAGGCTGCGACGGCATCATCACCTCGGCGCGCTTCATCCTGCACCGCGCGCACAAACACACGCGCACGGTTTGCTTGGAATTCTTCGGCCAGGTGCGCGATGCGGTGCCCGCAATCGTCGAGATCAAAGCCTATATGGATGCGCATCCCGGTGCACTGCTGGCCGGGCTCGAACATCTCGACGAACGCTATCTCAAGGCGGTGGGCTATGCCACCAAATCCAAGCGCGGCAACCGCCCGAAGATGGTGCTGGTCGCCGATGTGGTCAGCGATGACGCGGACGCGGCGGCACAGGCCGCATCGGAGATCGTGCGCCTCGCCAACCTGCGCAGCGGCGAAGGCTTCATCGCCGTATCCGCCGAGGCGCGCAAGAAATTCTGGCTGGACCGGGCGCGCACCGCCGCGATCGCCAAACACACCAACGCGTTCAAGATCAACGAGGACGTGGTGATCCCGCTGCCGCGCATGGGCGATTATTGCGACGGCATCGAGCGCATCAACATCGAGTTGTCGCTGCACAACAAGCTCAGGCTGCTGGATGGGCTGGACGAGTTTTTCGCCGGTGAGTTGCCGCTCTATTACCAGGACGACAAGCAGCTCGGCGCCGCCGAACTGCTCGGCAATCGCGCCCACGAAGCGAAACAATTGCTGGCCGAGGTGCGCGCCCGCTGGCAGTGGCTGCGGGACAATCTGGATCAACCCAGCTCCAAGGCACAAGATGCAAGTTTCAAGGATAACCCGCAATCCATTCCTTGCCCCTTGCCCCTTGCCCCTTGCCCCTCAACCGTCTTCCAGGTCCTGCAAGACCACACCGTCCGCGCCTCATGGAAGCATGAGATACGCGAACCGCTGCGCCAGATTTTCAACGGCAGCACTTATCAACCGATACTCGACCAGTGCAACAGCATCCACCAGCAAGTGCTGAAAAGCCGGGTGTTCATCGCGCTGCACATGCATGCCGGCGACGGCAACGTGCACACCAACATTCCGGTGAACTCCGACAATTACGAGATGCTGCAGCAGGCAAACGCCGCGGTGGAGCGCATCATGCGCCTGGCGAAGGACCTGGGCGGCGTGATCTCCGGCGAGCACGGCATAGGCATCACCAAGTTCGATTTTCTCGAGGCGGAAGAGATCGCCGCATTCAGCGCGTACAAGAAGCTGGTCGACCCGGAAGGCCGTTTCAACAAGGGCAAGCTGCTCAGCGGCGGCAACCTGGAGCGCGCTTACACGCCCAGCTTCAACCTGATGGAGCTGGAAAGCCTGATCCTGGAAAAGAGCGAGCTGGGCGAGATTTCCGATTCGATCAAGGACTGTTTGCGCTGCGGCAAGTGCAAGCCGGTTTGCAGCACGCATGTGCCGCGCGCCAATCTGCTGTATTCGCCGCGCAACAAGATACTCGCCACTTCGCTGCTGATCGAGGCGTTCCTGTATGAGGAACAGACACGGCGCGGCGTTTCGATCCAGCACTTTGACGAATTCAGCGATGTTGCCGACCATTGCACGGTATGTCACAAGTGCCTGAATCCCTGCCCGGTGGACATCGACTTCGGCGATGTGTCGATCGCGATGCGCAACTTCCTGCGCAAACAGGGCAAAAAGAAATTCAGTCCGGTCACCGCGACATCAATGTTGTTCCTCAACGCCACCGACCCGACCACGATCAAACTGGTGCGCAAGGTGATGATAGAGTGGGGATACGGGGCACAGCGCATAGCCTACCAAATCGCCAGGCGTTTCGGCCTGCTGAAGGGCCAGACTGCACGGCCGCCTGCCACGGTGGGTGGCGCACCGCTTAAATCCCAGGTGATCCACTTCATCAACAAGCCGATGCCGGGCAACCTGCCCAAGAAGACCTCGCGGGCGCTGCTGGACATCGAGGACAGCAGCGTCGTGCCCGTCATCCGCAACCCGCACAAATTGCACGAGGACAGCGAGGCGGTGTTCTACTTTCCCGGCTGCGGTTCGGAGCGCCTGTTCGGCCAGGTCGGGTTGGCGACACAGGCGATGCTGTACGAGACCGGCGCGATCACGGTGCTGCCGCCGGGCTATTTGTGCTGCGGCTATCCGCAGAACGCCTCCGGCCAGGCCGACAAGGCCAGCCAGATCACCACCGACAATCGCGTGCTGTTCCATCGCGTCGCGAACACGCTGAACTATCTCGACATCAAGACGGTGATCGTGTCGTGCGGGACCTGCATGGACCAGCTGCTGAAATACCAGTTCGACAAGATATTCCCCGGCTGCCGCCTGCTCGATATCCACGAATACCTTCTGGAGAAAGGTATCAAGGTGCAGGGTGCAAACGGGGTACGGTACATGTACCACGACCCGTGCCACTCGCCGATGAAGACTTACCAGCCGCTCAAGGTGGTGAATGAATTGATGGGCACGGACGTGCCTCTCAGCGAACGCTGCTGCGGCGAATCCGGCACGTTCGGCGTGACCCTGCCGCAGATCGCGACTCAGGTGCGCTTCCGCAAGGAAGAGGAAATGCGCAAAGGTGCGGACGCGCTGCGCGCCGACGGCTTTCAGGGCGAAGTGAAGATACTGACTTCCTGCCCGTCCTGCCAGCAGGGCCTGTCGCGCTACAATGACGATAGCGGCACCACGGCGGATTACATCGTGGTGGAAATGGCCAAGCACCTCCTCGGCCCGAATTGGCTGGCGGACTATGTGAACAAGGCAAACAGCGGCGGGATCGAACGGGTGTTGCTGTAAGGACAGGCTGACGGCTCGACCTTGGCCGGAGAAGGATAAATCGTGACGACTAAAACGGCTTGTGAATGGTGCGGACAACCCGGCGGCACACTGGTCTGGCAGGGTGATCGCTGCCGTGTGGTGCTGGTCGAGGATGCCGACTATCCCGGTTTCTGCCGCGTGATCTGGAATCAGCACGTCAGCGAAATGACCGACCTTTCCGCACCCGACCGGGAACATCTGATGGCAACCGTTTACACCGTCGAAGCGGCGATACGCGAGGTGATGAAGCCGGACAAGATCAACCTCGCCAGCCTCGGCAACCTTACCCCGCACCTGCATTGGCATGTCATTCCGCGTTACCGGCACGACAAACACTTCCCCCAGCCGATCTGGGGGGCGCGACAGCGCGCAGGAAAACCCTCACTCCCGCCCGGCTGGCAAACGCGGCTGAAGGAGAACGTGATTTCCAGGCTGTCCGGCTGAACATGCCGGATTTGTCACTTGAACCGACCGACGCCGGCGCGAAGCCCCTTTTCAGGGATGCAGCCGGTTGCGCAAAATGGCTGAAGCAGTTGCAATTGACCAACCTGCAACTGGCCCACAGCCAGCTGCTGACCCAGTTGAACGAACTCAACCGCTATCCGATGCGGCCCCGGGAACGGCTCAACACGCTGGAACAAGTGCGCGACACCGTCCACCATGTGCAAAATGATTATTCCCGGCGGCTCATTTCCAAACCGCTGCCGTTAAATGAAAACGAGTTGCTGGTGTTCGTTGCTATCGTGGGCCTCTGGCAAACCATGTCGCTGGGATATCGGCGTTGCCTGCAGGCGTACGTGGACGGCGACAGCCAGCTTGCCCAGAGCGGCGCTCTGCTGTGCCAGCGCGGTCTCCTGTATGGCGGGAAAGTGATATTTGAACACTTGCGCACCGGATACGAATTCGACGCCAGACTGTGGCAACAATTGCACGGCTTGTATGCGTTCTGCGAAAAGAAAGGATTGCAGCTCAAGGAAGTTCCGGACCCCTTGAATGACTTTCGAGCGCACAGCACTTGTCACGGCATTTACATCAAAATTCTGCTTGCCTGTTATGCGCGTCCCGCCGAATTGAACCACCCGCAACTGCAGCGGCTCGACCATTGGCTGACGCGATGGGGCGACACATTACCGCTGGAGCGCAGTTACACCACCAGCAGGGGCGATGCACAACCGCTCGCGCTGGATTTTGACGGCCCGTACGGGCTGCGATCAATCCAGCTGGTTAACCATGGCGAGAACACGCGCTACCTGGCAATGGTGCCTTTGAGCAAATTGTTGCGCATCAAGACCATCCTGTTGCAGCAAGGCCAAACCCCGCAGCAACTGGAGCTGGATCTGTACAGCAGAAACGATTGCATCGAGTCCCTGATTTTCTTTCACCAATGCTGGTGCGAAAACCGCAACATACGTTCCGACCAGCGGGACCCGGTCGAAAAACCGGCACAAATTTTCTACAAGCCGGAAGTCGTTCATGCGCTGCTTTCCGGAAAATCGCCGACGCAATCCGCGCAGACTGTCAACGCAAGCATTCTGAAATCCGGGCCGCCCCCAGCCCAGATGTGGCCCGGATCGCCCGGCAACGACCAGAAAATGAGCGGGCAGGCGTCTGAAACCTGGATGGTTTTGAACGAGAGCATCCTGGGAGCGCAGCTCACACGCAAGGAAATGCAAGGCTTCAGGATATGGCGCAATCAACTGATCGCATTGCGTTTCGCGGACACTGAAAACTTCACTCTGGGAGTCATCTCTTGGGCGAACGTGATGCTTGGCGGAAAATTGCGTGTCGGCGTGCGCTATCTTCCGGGAGCCCCCATTCCGGTGATGCTGCGCGCCGGCGATGCGGACTTGCAGGTATCGGGGAACCTGACCCCTGCATTTCTCTTGCCCTCTGTGCCAGACCTCAAGTCCCCATCCAGCCTGGTCGTTCCCCGCGAATGGTTCGCTCCGGGACGCGCGATCGAGATTATGCATACAAACGGCAAAACGCAGAATGCCAAACTGGGGTTCAGCGTGGAGCACAGAATGAATTACCAGCGCGTCAGCTTCACGCTAATGTAGCGAACGTTTGACCGGGAACACCAGCATGAAGGTGCTGCCAACCCCTTCTTCGCTGAAAATTTCCAGCTTGGCCTGATGGCGCATCGCGATATGCTTGACGATCGCAAGACCCAGGCCTGTCCCCCCCGTTTCGCGTGAACGGCTGCGGTCCACGCGGTAAAAACGTTCGGTAAGCCGCGGGATGTGCTGGGCAGCAATGCCGATCCCGCTGTCTTGCACCGAAAACACCGGTTGCCCGCCGCGTTCAAACCAGCGCAACAAGATCGTGCCGCCCTCCGGCGTATAGCGGATGGCGTTGCTGAGCAGGTTGCCGAACGCGCTGTGCAACTCGTCACGATTGCCGAGCAACTTGACCGGACTTGCGATCTCCATTTGCAAAGCGTGGCGTCCCCCGCTCAGCAGTTTTCCGTCCTGGTCAACCTCATCGAGCAGCCCCTTGATATCCACAGTTTCTTCGCGCAACGGACTTTGCTCATTCTCCAGCCGCGACAGCGTCAACAGATCCGCCACCAGATTGTCCATGCGCCGGGTTTGCTCGGACATCAGGTGCAAGGCGCGCGCTATATTTTCCTGATTGAGGTCAGGCATATCCTGCAGGTTTTCGAGAAAACCGCTTATTACGGTCAGCGGTGTGCGCAGTTCGTGCGATACATTGGCAACAAAATCCCGGCGCATCGCTTCAATGAGCTTGAACTGGGTGATGTCGCGGCTGATCAACAGCCGCTTGTTGCCGCCGTATGGAATGAGTTTGACGGACAACACCATGTCGTCATGCCGCGCCGGTATCATGATCAACGGTTCATTGAAATTCGACTCATGGATATACTCGACGAATTCCGGCTGGCGCACCAGATACGTGATGTCCTGCATGATGTCGTGTTTGGCATCAAGATAAAAATGCTGCTGGGCAAGCGGATTGAACCACTCGATGCGGTTCATCTCGTTCAGGATCGCCACGCCCTCCGGCAAGGCGGCTGTTGCTTGCTCGATGTGGTGCAATTCGGCAGCCAGTTCCTGTTTGGTCTGGTTATGCTCCTTGACCATTTTGTACAGTTGCGAAAACACATCGTCCCAGATCCCCCCGGCTTCGGGTATGGTTTCGATGCGCGCGTCGTTCAACCACTCCCCCAGCTTGAACAATTGCCGCGCGCGGTATGCCATCACGATCAGTAGCACCGCCAGCATGAACAACAGCGCGGCAACGGCGGAGAATATGCCCCACAACAACAGCGCCACCAGTGCGCTCAACACCACGGGCAGGCTTACCCTGAACCAGAAATCTTGCAAAATTATTCCCTCAATGAACAACTGCCATGACTGCTGGCCGTCTGACCGTCTGACCGTCTGACCGTCTGACCGTCTGACCGTCTGACCGTCTGACCGTCTGACCGTCTGACCGTCTGACCGTCTGACCGATGAAAATACCAGCCAATCCGCCAGGCTGTCAAAAGACTTTGATGGCCATTCGGCCAGATCACCCAGATGCAGTGACCCAAGCCGCTGCTTGACTCCAACAAAATCATTGGGGAATACAGCCAGGTGCCTGCTTATATCCCGGAAAAAGACGCCGGATTAGTCGTTGACGATAGCCATTTCAGCCGCGGGGCATAATACTTCAGACAGGCCGCTGGTTGGAACTGATTGAAAAACGATAGCCGCTGCCGCGCACAGTTTGAATCACACCATCCAATCCGGCGGGTTCCAGCGCGGCGCGCAAGCGGCGGATATGCACATCCACTGTGCGCTCCTCGACGAACACCTGCGTACCCCACACCTGATCGAGCAATTGCGTGCGGCTGTATACCCGTTCCGGGTGGGTCATGAAAAAATGCAGCAGGCGGAACTCGGTCGGGCCCAGCTCTATATTATTGCCCTGCGCGCTCACGCGATGATTGGTCGGCGACAATTCCAGTCCGCCCGTCGTGATCGTTTCATCCGGCAAAACGGGAATATGGCGGCGCAACACCGCCCTTATCCGCGCCATCAACTCGCGCGGCGAAAACGGCTTGGTGATGTAATCATCCGCCCCGGATTCCAGTCCCAATATCTTGTCGCGCTCGTCTCCGCGCGCGGTCAACATGATGATGGGAATATCCTTGGTCCGCGCATCGGCGCGCAATTGCTTCGCCAGCACCACCCCGCTGGTATTCGGCAGCATCCAATCCAGCAGGATCAGATCAGGCGCAATGCTGCGTATCTGCCGCCAGGCGCTTTCCCCATCCTCGGCCCGCAACGCCAGAAAGCCTGCCTGCACGACATTGAACGCCAGCAATTCCTGAATCGCCGGCTCATCCTCCACAATCAAAATCTTCGCTTTCATCATTTATCCCTTATCTTCATATCCGGCATTTTGATCCGAGACCGCAAGAATATGAATTATTTATGACAGGAAGATGACAGGCGTCAAGTTTGTGTGTGCGACGTATGCCGGTGCTGATGCTCCGCCACATGCCCTGTATGGCTTGCGGCAAGGTGATGAAGCTGCGCGTGCTCTGGCTCTTCCGGCAAACTCCCTCTCACCACGCTGGGCAAGAGAGATCCGGCTACCATCCCGAACAGGCTGGCGAACAGGCCGGCGAAGTGCGCCGGAACGAAGGGATCTTCTGGCCCAAAGACGGAGATGCCCAGCCAAACCGACAAGCCACAGAAAATCGACACCAAGGCGCCCTGGGTATTTGAACGTTTCCAGTAAACGCCCGCCACCAGCGGCACGAATGCCATGACCAGAGTCACCTGGTAGGCATTCTCGACCATCTTGAAAATGCCGGCTTTGGTGTTCATCGCGTACAAAGTGACCAGTACCGTAAACGCCACCGTCACGCCGCGCATCAGGTGCAGCATCCTGTGATCGGACAGCCTGTGCCCCAGCATGGGCTTAAGGATGTTCTCGCTGAAGGTCACCGAAGGCGCCAGCAGAGTGGCCGAGGCGCAACTCTTGATAGCAGAAAGCAGCGCACCAAAAAACATCACCTGAGCGAACAGCGGAGCATGATCAAGCACCAGTTGCGGCAGAATACGCTGAGTAGCTTTTGCATCATCGGAATTCATAAAACCGGCAACCATCTGTGGATCAATCAGCGTCGCCGAATAAGCCAGAAACATCGGCACGAAGGCGAACACGAAATACAGGCAGCCGCCGAACACCGCCCCCCAGATGGCGATGCTCTCGGTCCTGGAGGACTGTACCCGCTGGAACACGTCCTGCTGGGGAATCGAGCCGAACATCATGGTCATCCAGGCGGCGGCGAAGGCGATGATCTCTTTGGCGTCGGGCGCCGGCCAGAAGCTGAACTTGCCCGCCTGTGCCGCATGCTCAACGACGACCTTTACGCCACCCACCTGGCCGCTGATCTCGTGGCCGATGAACAGCATGCCGATGACGATAATAATCATCTGCAGGAAATCGGTGATGGCCACCGCCCACATGCCGCCGAACATTGTGTAGATCAGGATCGTGCCGGAGCCTATCCACATCCCGGCAAGAGTACTGATTTCACCGCGGGACACCATATTGAACACCAGCCCCAGTGCACTGATCTGTGCCCCCACCCAGCCGAGGTAGGAGATCACGATCGCAATCGTGGTCAGCACCTCGACACTGCGGCCGAATTTTTTCTTGTAGAAATCTCCTATGGTCAGCAGGTTCATGCGGTACAAGGGTGCGGCAAAAAACAAACCAACCAGGATCAGGCACATCGAGGCCCCGAACGGGTCGGCCACCACGCCATGCAAACCCTCCTTCAGGAAGATGGAAGGGATGCCGAGCACGGTTTCCGACCCGAACCAGGTTGCGAACACGGTCGCCGTGACCATATAGAACGGCAGATGCCGCCCGGCAATGGCAAAGTCCTTGGTGTTATGCACGCGAGTTGCGGCATACAGGCCGATCCCGACTGAAATGATCCAGTAGGCAATGACGAACCAGAGCAGCATGGAATATCCCCCAGCAAGACGATGACAGAATGGCCGAAATTGTATCAGCCCTGTTCATTGTCAACGAAACAAAAGCAGGTCTTCAGCAACACAAAAAAGCCACCCCGAAAGGTGGCCCCTTGATACAAAAACAAACCGGATTACAGTTCTTTTGCGTGGCTGGCCAGATATTTCGCCACACCCTCCGTGGACGCGTTCATGCCGGCCTTGCCTTTGCTCCAGCCCGCCGGGCAGACTTCGCCGTGTTCCTCAGTGAATTGCAGCGCATCCACCATGCGCAGCATCTCGTCGATGTTGCGGCCCAGCGGCAGGTCGTTCACCACCTGATGAC
>JAJZEQ010000025.1 GCA_021851345.1 Pseudomonadota bacterium | reverse complement strand
CCCATGTCGTAGATGGTGCAGCACTGGTTGATGAACACCTTGTGCCCGATCCGTATCCTGCGTCCGCCGGCCGTATAGAACGGCGGGATCAGACTGAACGTCTCATCGACCTGTTGACCGGTCAACTCGCTGAAGATCTCCCTGACCCGGACCGCGTCGTCGATAGAGAGCCTGTTCAGTTCAGCGGTCAGGCGCATCGACCGCCTGACGTCGTCCGCCTCCGCGCTCCACTCCGGGCTTGCCGTCGATATTCGGATCGCTGCAGGTGATTTCTTTTTCTGCATACAGCCACTCATCCGTTCTTCGCAACACAAGGTCTGGGCGCCTGCGAGGCGCAGTTCATTCCAGAGCGCGTCGGCAGTATGAGGGGGCGGACAACACTCTACTGGATGGTATCGAGCAACAGGCGGAGTTGGCCGGCTACAGCGGTTCAGGTCGAGCACCCGATCACGGGGTTCATCGTGCCCGAAAGATTCCAGTGTGGGAATCGCCGCTCAATAGCGGCCGAAAATACATAAAAAAACCACATGATAAGTGCGGTTTTATTTTGTAAGCTTTTGATTTTGATCATTTTTTTGGTGCGCCCGGCTGGAATCGAACCAGCGGCCCTTGGCTTCGGAGGCCAATACTCTATCCACTGAGCTACGGGCGCGGATCCCAATGTTGCGGTGGTGCAGGCGGCGCGACCTGCAGCATGTCGCTGTGCGCTTTTGCTTTTCACGATCGCCGCCTCAAAGCAGGGCAATGCGTTCTTGAACAACATCAAGCTGCTGGTGACAAAAATCAACGGACAAGTGTAACAGCGGCGCCATGTGCCGTGAGTGTGATCAAAACGGTGCGCGCAAGCCATATCATGCTCTTGGCCTCACCATCCAGACCCATTTCATAACCACACGTTGATCATGAGCGAACATCCATCCCAGCCTTCCAACGAAAGCGGCGAGTTGCCATTCGCTTCCACGCTGCGCAAGACGATCATCATTTTGCTGGTGGGTTTTGCCGCACCCATCATCGTTCTGCTCTTGATCGTGCACTTCATCTCGGACGAAACGGTGCCTCCTTCAGGATCCTCGTCATTGACCACAGCGGCTGTCGATCAGCGGGTTGCACCCGTGGGGCAGGTTGCCGTCGCATCGAGCGCGAAAGCCGCTTCGCAAGCAAATGCGGCGTCTATGTCGAACGCCACCCCTGCGGCTTCGGCCACCGCGACTGCGACGTCGGCCTCGCAACCCGCAGGTGGCGCTCCAGCGGCAGTCAGCGTGGCCAGCGCCGGCGCCGGTAAGACGTTGTATGAATCGACCTGCATTGCCTGTCATGGCGCTGGCATTGCAGGGGCACCCAAATTCGGCGACAAGGATGCCTGGGCGCCGATCATCGCGCAAGGCGTACCGGTGCTTTACGACCGCGCCATTCACGGCTACACCGGCAAGCGCGGCATGATGCCGCCCAAGGGCGGCAGCACCGCCAGCGATGCGGACGTGAAGGCCGCGGTGGACTACATGGTGGCGGCAGCGAAGTCATAGCAGCGCCTCGACGGAAGCAGCCAAGACGCTCCTCGCACGACTTGGCCGACGATCCCGCGGAGGGACAAGAGGCTGATCGCGTGGCACGCTTACTTCATCAAGCCACCGAGGTATGCGGACGGCTGGATCTGAAAACCGAGGCGGCTGCGCAAATCCAGATCCGACATGGTTTCCAAAGCCATGGGCTCGAACCCAGGCAGGGACAGCAGGCGCAGCGCATCGTCCAACCAGGGCGCCAGAAGATTGGTATCCAGGCTGTGGAGGATGCCTGGCCCTTCGCTGCTGGCAAAAAACAGCCGTCCGATGGCATCGACATACCCGGCGCTGATGTCGCAGGGCCGGCCGGTGTGGGTCTGCCAGCACGGCTGGTCGTCGGCGCTGGCGTCAATCTGCAGGCGCAGCACCAGCGGCGCGGCTTCCAGATCGACATAAACACGCTGCGGCCCGTTCTGAAAAAACCAGTAGCCGCGTTCATCCGCCGCGTAATTGCGCTGGATGAAGTCGAGCAATTTTTGGTGTGACACACGGCTGGCTCCGGCCTTGTCGAGCCGGCCCTGGGCATCGCGCGGCCAGGGGTGGATCTCGGCGTCGCGGATCCACCACTGCCCGCGCGCATCCAGCGCCAGCCAGCCGGTGCAGGCCGGAACATTCGGCCAGCGCAACAGGGCCTTGCGAACCAGTTCGTCCATGGCAGTTGTCGTCAAAAGGTGCCGGATGGTTCAAACGCCGTGCTGGAAAAAATGCAGCAGACGTTGCGGCATCCAGGCAAGATGCCCCGGGATGACGCCCAGGGCAAAACCGACATGGCCGCCTTGTTCGGGTTGCTCCAGCCAAACACCAGGAGCAATCTCGCCTGCTGCAGGCAAGGCAGCCGCTGGCAGGAAGGGATCGTTGCGGGCGTTGATGACCAAGGCCGGCAGGCGAATGCTGACCAGATCGGGTTTGCTGGAGGCGCGGCGCCAGTAGTCGTCGGCATCGCGAAAGCCATGCACCGGCGCGGTGAACGCGTTGTCGAAGTCGTACAGATCGCGTG
>JAJZEQ010000187.1 GCA_021851345.1 Pseudomonadota bacterium | reverse complement strand
GGGAAGACGTCGGCCTGGCCGATCCGCGCGCTATACAGTTGACGATGGATGCCGCGCAAACCTATGAGCGTCTCGGCTCGCCGGAAGGCGAGCTGGCGCTGGCCCAGGCCATTCTGTATCTGGCCTGCGCGCCAAAGTCGAATGCCGGCTATGTCGCGTATAATGCCGCGCGCGCTTTCGTCAGCCAGGACGGCTCGCGCGAAGTGCCTCTGCATTTGCGCAACGCGCCGACCAAGCTGATGAAGCAGCTCGATTACGGCAAGGATTACCGCTATGCGCACAACGAGGAAGAAGGTTATGCGGCGGGAGAAAATTATTTCCCCGATGGCATGCCGGAAGTGAGTTTTTATCAGCCTACTGATCACGGACTGGAAGCGAAGATTGCAGAGAAGCTGGCTCATTTGCGCGAACTGGATGTGAAGGCTAAAAAGAATTAGCCACAGAGAACACAGAGGTCACAGAGAAAACCGTGGCAGATCAACTGACAGAGAAAATTATTGCGGCGGCGATAGAAGTCCACAAAACGCTGGGTTTTGGACTGCTGGAATCGATTTATGAAGAGGCGTTGTGTATTGACTGGGTTCAATGGAAGTTGGTTTTTAGCGGCAGTTGGCGGTTGATGTGTTGTATAAGGGGCACGCGATCCAAGGTCAACGTCTTGATTTGCTGGTCGCAAATGAAGTCGTCGTGGAAATAAAATCCTTGCGCGCTCTTCCCGAAGTGGCAACCGCCCAATTGCTTTTATACCTAAAAGCCACTGGATTAAAGCGCGGCTTGTTGCTGAATTGTGCAGAAAAGCAGATGGTCAGCGGAGTTAAGCGAATTTCTCTGTGATCTCTGTGTTCTCTGTGGCAAATTGTTTTTGAATTGAGGTTTTCATGTTAGACATACAAACATTACGTAACGACTTAGATGGTGTCGCAGCCCGTCTTGCCATGCGCGGTTTTGTGCTGAATAAGGAAAAATTCGCGCAGCTTGAGGCCGAACGCAAGAACATCCAGACACGCACGCAAGAACTGCAAGCCAAGCGCAACAGCTCGTCCAAGCTGATCGGGCAGGCCAAGTCGAAGGGCGAGGACACCTCAGCAATCATGGCCGAAGTTGCGACACTGGGTGACGAACTCAAGCAGGCTGAAGTGCAGTTGGGCGTAGTGCAAAATGCATTGCAGGCCCTGCTGGAAGTGATCCCCAATACTTCGCACAGCAGCGTACCGCCCGGGAAATCCGAAGCGGACAATCTTGAAGTGCGCAAGGTTGGCAAGATTCCCCAGTTTGATTTTTCGGTAAGGGATCACGTGGATCTGGGCGAAAAACTGGGGCTGGATTTCGATACTGCCACCAAGATCAGCGGCGCGCGTTTCTCGCTGCTGAAGGGCGGCCTGGCGAGGCTGCATCGCGCACTCGCGCAGTTCATGCTGGATACTCATACCGAGCAGCATGGCTATACCGAGACCTATGTGCCTTATCTGGTGAACGCGGCTTCGATGCGTGGTACTGGGCAGTTGCCGAAGTTCGAAGAGGATTTGTTTAAAGTGCCTTTTGGGCTTGAGGAGCCAAGTTCTGTTGAACAAGCCCGCATTGCGAGTTCGGGTGATGCAGATTCACTGAGAGAAACTCCACGGCAAAGGAATTTCTATTTGATCCCCACCGCCGAAGTCCCGGTGACCAACATGGTTCGCGACGAGATCGTGCCATTGGAAAAACTGCCGCTGAAGTTTGTCGCGCACACGCCGTGCTTCCGCAGCGAGGCCGGTTCCTACGGGCGCGACACGCGCGGCATGATACGCCAGCACCAGTTCGACAAGGTGGAGCTGGTGCAGATGGTCCATCCGGACGAATCCTACGCCGCGCTGGAACAGTTGCTTGGTCACGCCGAAACGATATTGCAGAAACTGGGTTTGCCCTACCGCGTGGTGAAACTGTGCACCGGTGACATGGGCTTCTCGTCTGCGCTGACTTACGACATCGAAGTGTGGCTGCCGGCGCAGAACACCTACCGCGAGATTTCCTCGTGCAGCAACTTCGAGGCATTCCAGGCGCGGCGCATGCAGGCGCGTTTCCGCAATGCGCAGGGCAAGCCGGAGCTGTTGCATACGCTGAATGGTTCGGGTCTGGCGGTCGGGCGCACGCTGGTCGTGTCCTGGAAAACTATCAGCAGGCCGATGGCAGCGTGGTGGTCCCTGAGGTGTTGCGTCCTTACATGGGCGGCAAGGAAATACTCGCCCCATAAAAAAGATCGTTCCTCAATTCGATATGACAGCCCATGCTTAAGGAAGCAGGTGCTGCATCGGCGCTATCAGTCGATAGGAAGGCGCCTCCGGCATGAGCGCTGGCTGACTGGGTTCCTCCCGCTTGAGTATGTCATAGTAGCTGCGGATGCTTTCCACCAGTATCACCGCCTCGCCGCCGCGCGCATAGCCGTGTTTCAGGGTTTCGTAGTAATTCGGATGGCTCAGCATCGGCATCCATTTTTTCACGTCTGTCCAGCTATCCGGGTTCATTCCGGCACGGCTGGTCAGTATGCGCGCATCTTCCAGATGACTGGCGCCCTGATTGTAGGCCGCAAGCGCCATCCAGGTCCGGTCGGGCTCGGGGATACGGTCAGGCAACTGTTCCTTGAGCAGCATCAAATACTTCGCGCCGGCGAAGATGCTCTCACGCGCATCCAGCCGGTTGCTGACATTCATCTGGTCGGCAGTGTCTTCGGTCAGCATCATGATGCCGCGTACATTGGTGTATGAAGTTGCGAGCGGTTTCCATTGAGACTCCTGATAGGCCAGCGCTGCAAGCAATCTCCAGTCTGCGCCGGTTAGGGCTGCGGCTTCCTCAAACATGCGGCGAAAATGCGGCAGAGCGGTATTGATCCCGGAGATAAATGCGGCGGCATCCATTGTGTCCAGGCGGTTGTTGTGACCGTAGTAGCGATCAAGCAGCCGATGCAAAGTGCCGTCCTGCTGGATGCGGGAGAAAAAAATCTGCGCCTGCTTGACCAGCTCCTGATCGGCGTCTTCCGGGAATCCCCATGCAAGTTTAGAGGGCGGCGCAATGTCAAGGTCGGCGACCAGGTTTGGGTGATAGTTGCGCGCATCGCCAAAGTCCAGTTCATTGGCTGCCGCGCAATCCAGTGAACCTTCGCTGACTTCGGCCAACAGGTCTTGCGTGGTAAGGTCGCGATCGGTTTGCCATTTCAGCGCGGGCAGATTTCTTTGCGCCTCACGCAGTGCCGCTTCATGAGCGGAGCCGGCCGCCACCGCAAACCTTTTACCAGACAGACCCGCAAGATCGTTTATGCGGGGCATGTTGCCATTGCAGACCGCCAATTCGCGTACCGTCTGGTAACTTGGCCCAAACTGCAAGGCTGCAGGATTGCTTTCACTGCGCAGCGGGGTTGCCGCAAGATGAGCCTGGTGATTGCGCAACTCCGCAATGACCTTATGCTCGGGGAGGGGAATCAATTCGGTTGTGACATGCAGTTGCCCGGCGAACAATCGCACCAATTCGCGCTGAAATTCCGCCCCGGGTCCTTGCGCCGTTTCCGGAACTATCACGACCAGCTTTCCAGCGCCCCACGGGGGAATCTGTTGATCACAGGCCGCGAGCAATAAAAAAAGGCTGAATGCTGCTGCCTGCATGTTTCGAGTCGGGTTCCCCATGAGAACATTCTGCACGAAATTTTGGCTTGCTGGTAGAATGCGCGCCTTCCGGAGAGGTGGCAGAGTGGTCGAATGTACCTGACTCGAAATCAGGCGTAGCGTTTACGCTACCGTGGGTTCGAATCCCACCCTCTCCGCCATATTAGCATCCTAACTCGTCCGGTAAAATCCGGATAACCCAATAAATACGGCGTATTATATGGGTTTGGTAGTCCGGGGTGGTGCGGTGACATCCTATTGCATCCAAGCGTAAACCGTGGTAACTTTAGTGGTAACTTTTTCCGAGTTCTAGGAGTTACCACGATGGCTACGAACCTGTTATCTGCTGCCGAATGCAAGAATGCCACCAGCAATGGTGCAGGCGTTCGTAAGCTCCACGATGGCGATGGTCTTTATCTGTGGGTTTATCTCGATGGCCGGAAGTATTGGCGAATGCGTTACTGGCAGTCAGATAAAGAAAAGTCCCTTTCCGTTGGCGTGTATCCAAAAATCAGCTTAAGTGATGCACGAAAGAAGCGCGACGAGTTACGCAAGCAACTGCAAGCCGACCTCGATCCCTCTGCCGAACGCAAAGCCACCAACCTGCGCAAAAAGCTCGCCAATGTAAATTCTTTCGAGGCTGTGGCGTTGGAGTGGTACAACAAGCAACTGCATACCTGGGTGGAGCATCACGCCAGCGATGTAAAGCGCCGCCTGGAGAGCAACATCTTCCCTACCCTTGGCAAGCGTCCGATTGACCAGATAAACGCACTGGAATTGCTGGAAACCATCCGCAAGATAGAAGCACGTGGCGCATACGATCTTGCCCACCGTGTCCTGCAAGTGTGTGGACAGGTATTCCGCTACGGCATCGCCACCGGGCGCTGCACTCGCAACTTGTCCACCGACCTGCGCGGCGCACTCACCCCGCATTCTAAACAACATCAATCCGCTGTCCGCCCCGAAGAACTGCCCGACCTGTTGCGCGCCATCGCCAAGTATGACGAAACCGGCGACAAGCAAACCCGCCTCGCCTTGCAACTGCTGGCGCAAACCTTTGTCCGCACCAATGAACTGATTGGCGCAGAGTGGACTGAATTCGATCTTGACAATGCCTTGTGGATTATTCCTGCCGGGCGCATGAAGATGAAAGCCGAGCATGTTGTCCCGCTGGCGCGACAGGCACTTGCAATACTGGCCGAACTCAAGGAAATATCCGGCGGCAGCCGCTTCGTGTTTCCCGGTCGCAACCGTGACAAACCCATCAGCAACAACACCATGTTGTTCGCCCTGTACCGCATGGGCTACAAAGGCAAGATGACCGGCCACGGCTTCCGCGCAGTGGCTTCCACCATCCTCAACGAAACCGGCTTCAAGCCTGACGTGATCGAACGCCAGCTTGCCCACTGTGAACGCAACGAAGTGCGGGGCGCGTATAACCGGGCAGAGTATCTACCCGAACGCAAGCGCATGATGCAGCATTGGGCGGATTATTTGGGTTCGATAGAAGCTGGCGCGAAGGTTGTCTCGTTGCGCGGGCAAGCGGCCTGACGTTCGCCACATTAACCGGGTGTCTGTCGGCTTCAGGTGCAATAGCGCTACGTCACGATTGAATCTTTTAGGTAGTCAAAATTTTCCAACCCATAAAATTTTCATTGCCCAAAAGCTGTCGTTCGCCAATTGAAGCTATCGACGCCGAGCAGTCGATCAGCCAATGCACTTTGAATTGACGGTTCTCGGCCATACCTGACGGTGACATTTTCCTGAAAAGGCTGTCGCCACATCCTACTGCAATGTCCGTTTGTATGGTTGGGGTGGTGGTATCGGCTTTCTTCTGCAATAGTGTAGAAGCCGGGACGGAGGGGCCAATGTCCGCATCTGCGCGCCTCACAAAAGGATTGGCTTGAACCATAGAATCTCTCGACAGACTTCGAAAGAATCCCCCCGCACACCGCCCAGCGCCGATGAGGAATCTAGCGGCTTTGACCGCCGATTTGATCGCAAGTTAACGCAGGTGTGTCCAGCCTTGCATAAGACTACGGGTTCGAGTTAGCCCCCTCGTGTCGCTAACACTGGTGGACTCTTCCTGACCCGCAAATCGCCTCCGGCACGATCCCCCATAAACCCAACCCGTCACGCCCTTCAGGCCGCCTTAGACGGTGACAGTTTCCGTGGGAAACTATGTTTCCCACGGAAACAATGCAGGAATTCTCTCTGTTAGCTTTATTCCTGCCTTTATTCCGATAATTATACTTTATGCTCATATTTGCCAGATGGTTAGACAGGAAACAAAAGCGGCCTCTGTCGCGGAACTCGGGTCAAATTAAGGTTGCTGCGCAACGTGCTGCGCACCTCAATTTGCCGCCTCGACGCAAAACCTGTCCGGTGAAACCGGACAGGTTTTTAGCGGCTTACCTGATGAGTCTCCGGTAAGCTCGCGCGTCGATTCCCTCGTTCCGCAGTTCCAGGAGTTCTGCTCCGTAGTCACCTTTTGGTGGTAGTTCTGGGGGGTGTAAAGATCAAAACCAGAAGTGCAAGTGCGGGGTATGACCAAGCTGTTTTGAGCGCGGACTGCATCACCTCGCGCCGGACGACGGCTCGGCCCTTCAGGCTTCGGGTTGCATGCAGCCGGAGAACGACGCTCGAAAGCAGCTGTGCCAGGATGGTCGCCGCATATTCCTGGTATGCCGGTACATCACGATTTTGGCTCACACCTCTAATGTGACTGCCTTGCGGCCAGCTTCCAGCTTAATCACCAGCGCGCGGATTTCCTCGTCAGTTTTTCCGGCAATTCGGGCAGCAATCAGCGTATCGACTTCATGGTCAGGTGTGCCGGTTGCGCGCAATCCGATCAGCACCGGTTTTACAAAAAGCCCTGCTTTGATGTCCGCGTAATGTGAACTGCGTGACCTTCCCCGGCGTTCGAGAACAGCAGGGATGCGCAGCATGGTTACAGGTGGTTTGTTCCGGTGCGTTGTCATAATCAGGTCTCTGTGGTTTGCTTTCAATGCGATGCTGTTGTGGAGCTCGCTGCCGCAGGCGGTGTTGCTTTCGGTGGTGTTGGTTTGTTGATCGCGCATCTGTCTTCTCCTGGTCGTTGTGTAGTGGGTCATGCCGTCGTATCGCTCGCCCAGGGTGGCGTTAAGGAGGGAGCGTTTTCAGGAGGCGGCATCAGGCATGACAGACGAGAGGGGCAACCGAAGCCGCAGCGCAAGCGACCGCAGGGAGTGCGAACGGGAGAAGGGGCACGCGTAGCGGCACGGCTTGTATCGTGCCCTTGCTGGCTGGCGTGACTGATGATTAGCCTCCGCGACCGACCAGCCATTGGCGATGCGACGGCATGGCTTGCGAAAGACCCAGGTGAAGGCGCTCAACAAACGGCCTGTAGCAACCGATCTAAAAGCCGGTGAAGTTAAGGGGGAAGGGTTGGCCGTGGACGTGCTGGTAGCCGTGAGGGCAACAACGGAGACGAACCGACCAGCCGGACGCTAGTGTGCGGTCGCTGAATGAAGCTGGCGGAATGGTGCGCCGATCCCGGATGCGGTAGGTGTTAAGGCGGTGAAAGGCGAGGGCCGGGTGGTTGAAGCAGTTCAGTGAAGCAGTTCAACAACTGGCTGACAAAATAATTTATGTTAAACTTTTGTCTACCAGTTAGTTGCGCAGGAAACAAAACCAGAGTCCATAGGCGAACGGGTCAAACTAAGGTTGCTGCGCACCTCAATTGGTCGCCTCGACGTAAAAATGTTTCCTGTTTCACCGGAAACATTTTTAGTGGCTTACCTGGTGAATCGTCGGTAAGCTCGCGCGTCGTTGCCCTCGTTCGTTCTGATCTTCGTGGTGATTTTTGGCGGTAATCCGAGCGGGTAGTTAAAGGTAAAAACAGAAAAGCAGGGCGGGGCACTGCGCGGTTTGGTCTGCCAAACCGACCCCACCGCGCGCGGCATAACCAAGCAGGGGGCAAAATAGCCGCGTATATACGCGGCTATTTTGGATGTCAGGCAGCCTAGTAAGGCAACGTATACACCTTGCCTTGGGCAAGCCTGGCAAGATTGATCTGGATGCCGCCAGGACAAACCGGCCCCATCCCATAGTCCGACGCAGGGTGTGATGGACGTGATTGAAAACGAATCGACACAGACCGAGGACACTTGACGATGGCCGGCACCCCAAAAACTTCCAGACTGATCCGGCTCGCAGGCTCAGCCGTGAGCCTGCGGCTGTCGGATGCCGACCGGTCTTTTTTGAAAGACCTGTCGAAAGTGCAACTGATCTCGTCGGACCTGGCCGACCAGAATCATTATAGCCACCTCAAGGGTGCGTCTGGTCGTTCTCTCGACCGGCTGGAAAAAGCCGGACTGATCACCAGCAAGCTTCTTTATCAAAAATACGCTGCCCCGCTCAAAGTCTACCAGTTCGCGAACCAATCCATCGCGGGCGCATTCGGCGGCAAACTGCCGGTGACCGGTGCGAAGCGCACTGATCTGCACGAACTGATGACCAGCCGGGTGTATTTCGGGCTGGGCCGACCGGCCAGCTTCAAGCTGGCCAGCCATTTCACTCAAGGTGAAATCGCCTTGTGCGGTTCGCATCGCCCCGATGCCCTGTACACCGATGCATTGAGCGGCGAAATGGTTGTGGTCGAGGCTGACAGCGGGCAATACCGGCAACACCAGATACAGGCCAAGGTCGCCCGCTGGCGGGCGGCAGGACTTAACCGGCAGGTGTGGGCGCAGCCGGCGCATGCGCGCATCGCACAAGTCCCGTCTTTGCCGGGCATTGACGTCATGAGGTTTTAAACATGGCCGAAGAGATCAAGGACAAGCTGGCCGAGGCCATCGCCAAACGACGCGCGGAGGTCGCACGGAGAAGGGCCGGGCAATCCGCAGCCGGGGTGTCCACAGAAACACCACTACCGGCCGCACCGGCCAGACAACCCGACCCGGGCATTGAGCAAAAGCTTGTGAATGCGCGGGAGGCGATCAGGGCAGGGCAGAACCCGATGGCCGTTGCACGGCTGCTGGGCGAACTGGCCGGGCAGGGCATGAAGAACAAGGATCTTGCCGCCGCCCTGGAGGTGAACAAGTCCTGGCTGTCGAAACGGCTGGGTTTGCTGCGCGCGCCCGTCAAGGTGCAGCGGCTCATCGAGGCGGGCGAACTGCCTGAGTCTGATTATCACAACAACAAGAATGTTGCGGAACAGATCGGGAGCCGGGCGGGCACGCTCGAATACAGGCGCATGCCCACGGTTACCATCAGCATCGAGACAGCCCGGTCGATGGCCGCAATTCTGCGGATTATTGCCGCCGAAAATGGCGATGCCTCAATCGTGCTGCTGCCCAATGCCAGTAAAAAGGACATCGCGACCCTGCTGGATTTAAGGGCCGGGTATGTGCTGGGGCTGATCGATACATGAGCCGGCCCTGTTTATCCGCACTGCAAAACCTGATTCTGGCGAAGCTGGGCGAGCTGGAATTCGCCACCCCCAGACAATTGCAGGAGGGGTGCGGGGTCAAGCAACCGGCTATTTCAAAATCGGTTGCGGTGCTTCTGGAAGAGGGCTTGATCGACGGCCACCTTCATACCCGCCCCGCGATTCTGCATTTGACGCCCGCAGGCGGTCGCCTGCTGGACCGGGTGCTGCCGGCCGGACGTCGGAATGCGTCCTGGGCGGTCATGTCCCACGCCTGCCATTTGAGCGAAGTACAAGCGCAGTTGAGCGAGAAATTGAAAGGCTTTCGCATCTTAAGGCGCGGGGAAGTTTTCAGGCAGGGGTTGTACCCTGCTTTTGGCGAACACGGCGCGCTGGATGGAGAGGGTAAATCGTGGTTTGTCCTGCTCGACGATTACCGGATGCCTTCTGACCGGATATCCCGCTGCTGGACCCGGCGCCACACGCCGAACCGGAAATACTGGCCGGATCCCACCGGGCGGGCGTGGTGCGACGTGGTGCAGCGCTTCCTGGTGGTCGCGACCGACACACGGCATGCCGCGCGCCACCGCGCGTGGATCCTGAAATCCACCCTGCCGGCAGACGTATTCACCCTCAAACCGCTGTGGCGAACCTGACAATACGCATATGAAAATCATCCTCCTGATCATGCTAATCGTCTTCGCGCTCGACCTGCTCGGCGCGATCTATTTCATGCACGCCTGGATTGCCGTTGTACTGTTGCTGCCGGTACTGGCCGCGATGTTCGCCTTGCTGCGGACATCGCGCAAACACAAAAGCAAAACAGCGGAAACCGGCTGGTGCCTGGGGCCGGCCCTGGAGCTTTCCAATCCGGACCGCCCGACCCCGGTCGAAAAAGCCTGCATCGCCCCCGACATACTGGGCCTGGGCATGCTGTTCATCGGCGGCCCCGGCGCCGGTAAGACGGAATCGGCCACCCTGGGATACATCCACTCGATGAAACACCATTCACCCGGTTGCGGCTGGGTGTACTTCGAGGGCAAGGGCGATATCGACATCTACAGGAAATGCGTGGCGATGGGCAGCGCCCCGGATCATTTCTTTTCTTCGGAACTGCCGGGGTCGGGGACGATCAACCTGTTTGCCGGGGCAGCCCATGACGTGATCGACCGGCTGTGCAAGGTGCTGATCGGCGAGACCGCCTCGACCAGCTACTACAGCGACGAACAGCGGGCAGTGCTGGCGCGGGTCATCCCGCTGCTGCGCTGCCTGCCGCAACCCACCAACCTGCGCGACCTGTACGTGGCGCTGAGCGATGCGGATGCCGGCAATGAATTGCTGCGCCGTGCATCCGAGGCCGGTGCGAATCCCGTGGACATCGAGCTGGCCCGTACCTGGTTTGTCCAGCCGATCGCGCAGCGGCTCAGGAACGTGTCCGGTTTGCTCAACCGGTTGTTCGTGTTTGTGAACGGGCCCTACGCCGACCGATTGAACGCCTACCAGCCGGACATCGACATTGCCACCGCCGTCGCAGCCAGCCAGTCCCTCTACCTGCACCTGCCGCTGACCGCCTTTGCCCGGGATGTGGCGATCGCGATCATCGAGACCTTCGGTGTCGAGGCCCGCAAACGTCAACTTGCCAGCACCGCTCACCTGAAAATGTACCCGCAGCTGTTCGACGACTGGGGAGCATTCTTTCATGCGGGGTTCGGCCCTTACTCGGCGCGTTGCCGCTCGGCCGGGATGCCGCTGAGTTTCGGTTTTCAGTCGCGCGCGCAACTCGATGCCGTCGGCTCCTCCTTTGCCGATGAACTGGACGACACCATCGCCACCAAGATCATCCTGCGCGTGCAGGGGGCGGCCACCAGCGAATATGCCGTCACCCTGCTGGGCCAGTACGAGACGCATGACGTGGGCACGTCGGACTCCGGTGCGGGCGACGGATCGAACCGGACCAGCTTGAGCTTCGCGCAGCGCGCGCGGATCGAGCCGCGCCAACTGCGCGAGCTGCAGGCCGGGGAGGCGTATGTCTCGACGCTGGCGGTCCGGGAAGAAAAGATGGTCAACCCGCTGTGGAAACTGCGCCTGCCGCTGCCGGCGTTCCCCGGTTGGGAAAAAACAGCCATGCCGGCAGTGCGCGAACACCGGGAAGGGGAGGGCCTGTGCTTGTGGACGCGCTACATGAACCCGGCCAGGCTGGCGGAGATCCATGCGTCGGTGCAGACCGTCATGGCAGAGAACGAACAAAAGACGGTGGCGCAAAATGCAACAGGGCGGGAGGAGGCGAGGGCG
>JAJZEQ010000256.1 GCA_021851345.1 Pseudomonadota bacterium | reverse complement strand
GAGCCGCTGGGCCTGGGGCACGCGGTGCTGTGCGCAAAACCGGTGGTGCAGGACGAACCGTTCGCGGTGCTGCTGGCGGATGACCTGATCGATGGCGAACCGCCTGTCATCAAACAGATGGCGGACGTGTTCCGGCAGCACCAGTGTTCGATTCTGGGCGTGAAGAATGTGCCGCGCGAACAGACCCGCCAGTACGGTATCGTCAGCAGCGTGCCGTTATCCGATGCGCTGGAGCAGGTGAACGGCATCGTCGAAAAACCCAGACCCGAGGATGCGCCGACCACGCTGGGCGTGGTGGGTCGCTATATCCTGACGCCGCGTATTTTTCACCACCTGGAAAAGGTGCGGGCCGGCGCGGGCGGAGAGATTCAATTGACCGATGGCATCGCCGCACTGATGCAGGAAGAAAAGATGCTCGCCTATCGCTTCAGCGGCACACGCTACGACTGCGGCTCCAAGCTGGGCTATCTGAAGGCGACCGTGGCGCTGGGACTCAAGCATCCCGAGGTGTGCGGGGAGTTTGCCGCCTATCTGCAGGGCCTGAAATAAACCATGGGGACATCCATCCAGCACGCGCGCGACATCCTGCAACAGGCTGAATTGCTGTATTCCGCCGAACAGGTGCAGGCGGCGCTGCATGATGTCGCGCGCCAGATCAATGCGAAACTTGCGGACAGCCATCCGCTGGTGTTGTCGGTGATGGGCGGGGCGGTGGTGTTCAGCGGGCAACTGTTGCCGCTGCTCGATTTTCCGCTGGACTTCGATTACGTGCACGTGTCGCGCTACGGCGATGCGCGGCACGGCGGCGCGATGCACTGGAAGGTCGAGCCGCATGAGAATGTGCGCGGCCGGGTGGTATTGCTGCTGGACGATATCCTCGACGAGGGGCACACCCTGTTTGCATTGCACCAGCGGGTGCTGAAACTGGGCGCGGCCAGATGCTACAGCGCGGTGTTTGCCGACAAGCAGCATGGCCGGACAAAACCGATACACGCGGATTTTGTCGGGATTGAATTGCCGAACCGGTTCGTGTTCGGCTACGGCATGGATATCGAAGGCGCGTGGCGCAATCTGCCCGCTATATACGCAGTGAGGGAGTAACGAATATGCTGGCAATCATCGGCGGCCGCGGCCTGGCCCAATTGGCGAACCTTCAGATCACCCACCAGCAGGTGATGCGCACGCCCTATGGCGAACCGTCGGGCGCATTTCTGTTCGGGATGCTGAACCGGCATGAGGTGATCTTCCTGGCGCGCCATGGTTACGGGCACACCATTCCTCCGCATCTGGTGAACTATCGCGCCAACCTCTGGGCATTGCGCGAGCAGGGAGCCAATAAAATAATCTCGGTGGCGACCGTGGGCGGCATTCGTGCCGATCTCAAGCCCGGCGTGATCGTCGTACCCGACCAGATCATGGATTACACCCATGGCCGCGACGCGACTTTTTTTGAGCGGCGCGACAAGCCGTTCAGCAATGCCGATTTCACTTTTCCGTATAGCATTGCGCTGCGCAAGCAGATTTTGCGCAGCGCGCAAACCGCACAACAGCCCTGCGCGGACGGTGGCGTATATGCCGCCACGCAGGGACCGCGCCTGGACAGCATCGCCGAAATCAACCGTTATGAGCGCGACGGGGCTGACATGGTGGGCATGACCGGCATGCCGGAAACCGCCCTGGCCAAGGAACTGGAGCTCGATTATGCGATCATCGCGGTGGTGGCGAATTACGCGGCGGGACGCGGCGACAGCTCGGAAGGCATCAATATGGAGAGCGTCAATGCCGTCGCCGGCGCCGCGATGGCGCGAGTGCGCAGTATCCTCGAATGCGTGGTGAACCATGACGATTAGAACCGTATTGCGCATGGGCGATGAGAGGCTGTTGCAGCGGGCGGCGCCGGTCGGTGAATTCGATACGCCTGAATTGCACGGGCTGCTTGCCGATATGCGCGACACCATGCAGTCGCTGAACGGCGCCGGTCTGGCCGCGCCGCAGATCGGCGTAGCGCTGCGCGTGGTTATTTTCGGGGTGCAGCACAATTCACGGTATCCGGATGCCGAGAGCGTGCCGGAAACGGTGCTGATCAATCCGCTCATCACCCCGCTGGACAGCGAAATTGAGGAGGACTGGGAAGGCTGTTTGAGCGTGCCCGGATTGCGCGGCCTGGTGCCGCGCCATGCGCTTATCCGTTACCAGGGTCGGGATGAAAACGGCGCGCTGATAGACCGCACCGTGAGCGGCTTCCATGCGCGCGTGGTGCAGCACGAGTGCGATCATCTCGACGGGATACTGTACCCGATGCGTATTCTGGACATGACGAAATTCGGGTACATCGAGGAACTGTTTCCGGGACGGGAAATGCAGGACGAATAGCCCTTGCCTGAACTATTGAGGTTTTCATATTTGATGACAATGACACATCTTTCGGAATGCAGTCAGGGGAAATTAAAAAACCGGCACGTCAATCCCGCGAATTCAGGGAATCCAGAATGCCTCGTCATTGCAACAAGGCTTCAGCTGCGAGCGATGGCACAAACACCTGTCATTGCGAGGAGGCGAAGCCGACGCGGCAATCCAGTAATGTTGTCA
>JAJZEQ010000108.1 GCA_021851345.1 Pseudomonadota bacterium | reverse complement strand
TTATTGTCTTGTCCTTCCCCTCTTTTGTTGCCAGCTTCATGGTTGGTTAACAGCGAGGCGACTTCCTTGCTATCAAAAGTTTTTGCTTTGCCTAAAGTTGAAGATATGCTTTTTGCAGCCTGCTTGGTTCCTGCGTCCTTTGTCGTTCCAGCCACTTCATCCATAGCCGACTTAACAATTGCAGTTGCTTGTTTTAACTCTGCCTGCGAGGCGGTTGCGATAGTTTTGTTTGCCTCTTCCCTGTAGGCTTGATCTGTTTTGATAGCAAGAGCCGAACTGGCACTAACGGGTATGTGTTCGTGTATCCATCCTCCCGCTACGCCCAGAGCGTGCGTGAGTTTCGCCATCCTTCCATCGTTTGCTTTTGGATCAACGGGCGTTTCTGGATTGCTGAACGTTTCTGTTTTACCGGGAGTTCCACTACTACCTGCGGTTACGCCTGCTTTACTACCAACCCCTGCCCCTTCGCTATTGTGTAGTGCCACGCTGCCGCCATCGCCATGTGATGTTGATTGTCCGGTACCAGTACCTGTTGTTGCGCTTGAATTATTGCTTCCTCCCGTTTTGGTTGCCAGCGCTTGTTCAAATGCTCTTTCAAATCCAGCGGATTGTTGAGTGGTCAGGTTGGATGTTTTCGTGTCACCTAATGATGCGTTTGTTCCAGTTTGTGATGCAGTACCTTTTCCAGAATAGTCTCCGTCTGATGCACCGCGCCCTGCCGTTACTCCTGCTGATGATCCGGCCATACCGTATCCGGCAAGCGAAGCATTGGCGATAGCACCTGTGTTGCTGTCTGCTGTTACTTTTGAGCCCAGCGCTTCCCACGTTGTAGCACCACCATTATCTGTGACAATTCCGGCGTTTGAGGTGGTTGTAGACTTCATGGTTCCGCTGTTATACGTGGGTTGCGTGTCAACATGCCCCTGACTCAAATTATCCGCCGACTGGTTATTCATTGAGCCGTTGCCCATCTGTATATTCCCGCTTGCGATGCTGGACGCAACTTTATCGGCCTCGCGCGAGGGGCTGACCATCCCGGCGATGGCTTGCGCGCCTACGTCCCCGCCCTTCACGATTGCGGCAGCGATAGCGGGTATTGCCGTAGCTGCAATCATCCCTGCTATGGCTTCGTCGCTGATGTATGCGTTGTTGACCAGACTGTACTGGGACATGGACAAACCGTGCCCGCCTGTCATTGTGGCCAGGTCTTGGGCGTGAACTGTCATCACGAGGTGCAGGACGGCATACAGGGGTGGCCACAATTGCACCCAGAACAGGCTCATCACATAGGCCTTGAGTACCAGGCCGCCCTTATGCCCGCATAGCATGACGATCAGCATGATGATCGGAAAAACAGAGTACTGCACAATCTCAACGATGTTTTTGACCTTCGGCATGGTGCTGGTTGCCAATTTCGCCATCAGATTGTAGCTGTCAGAGGTCGAACGTATCGCTTGCGCCTGAGCCAGGTTAGACGCAGCACCTGCCGCGTCGCCGATCTGCGCTGGCAGCATGTACTGCGCATCAATCATGAAATTGCTCATGGCGGTTTGCCTGACCGTATTCACGGCTGATGAAGATATGCCCAGTATGTAATTGGTGCTGGTTTGGATGCTGCCTTGTATCGCAGCATTCGCTGCAGCGGTAGGTACCCCGGGGAAAAGGTAGCTGCCTATGGAGTTGATCTGATCGGTATTGACGAAGGCTATCTGTGTCGTCAAAAATCCATATGCAATATCGCAACCATAGGTTCCGGCAACGGGGGTTGAACCCGGAACGGCTCCTATCGTGACGAGCCGGCCAGGATTGGTTTTGCCGCTCAAGTACGTCCATATATCGTTGGATTTTGCCAGGTCAGATGCGACGATATAACCGGTCGCGTATTCGGGGACTACACACTCGCGATAAAACTCCAGGAGGTTGGATGTCAAAATTGAATTGGTGAATTTTGTATGCAGCATTTCTTCCTGAACGCGTTGCCCCCAGAGCGTGCCGTGCAGCCGGAATTGAATGTCGGAAGGTAGCGCGAATGTCGTCTCAAAGGATCGGGTCAGCCAGTCTCCGATATGGCTAACCGAGCTGGCGAATGAAGCAAGACCGAGCGGGACGTTGGCGACCGTGATCCGGCCTTGCGTGCCCGTACTGTCGGTTAGCACCACCGTTGCTTTGGGTACGAGCAGCATTCCGTTGAATATGGCCAGCATGATGACCCACCGTCCAAAGTCTGGCGCCTGCGCAAGTCCTGCCAGCACTGCCATGGCCAGCGAAATCATCCCGACCAATGCAAGGGTGCGCAGCAGACCCAGAAAGTCACCGCTGCCGACAATTGCCGCCACCGCATTGAAGACCAGTTGCAGTTCCGTCATGTTCCAATAGGAAAAAACCTCAAACGTGGTCACTGACGACTCCCGAACACGTTCATCGACGTAAAGGCTTGCGCCGGAAGTCCCGCAACCATTGTTTGGTTCAGGAGCTGCAGCTGTCTTTCAAGATCGGCTTCTTTGGCCACTTTCCCGAATTCGACCAGACGCTGGGTGTACATTTCGGATTTCAATAAATCCAGTCGGTTATTTAGTTTGTTGAGTGCATCGCTGGCATCAGATGCCAATGTTCCGTGCTGTTCATGGGCCAGCAGTTGGCTGGCCGTTGAAAGGATGCGTTGAACATATGAGTAGGCAACGTCAACGGCAATCAGGTTTTTGTAGGCATCTATCAACCCTGGATGTACGTCGGCGGAAACACTGATCATTTTCCAGACAGGGACTGAAGAAGCATCAACCAAATAAAAGTCACTGATGTTTTGTGGTCCTCGCGAGGTCACGTTGTTTCTGAGATTGTCCAGTGTTACACCGACCATTTGGGTGAATGTGCTTACCAGTGTTGTACTGATGACAGGATTCAGACAATCCGATGTGGTGTCGCAAGCGAAGATGGGTATGCTGGGTGTTGCCGGGTCATTCTTGTACCCGATGAAGTCGAGGGTGGACGTGCCTGTCGGGTCGATGTAATCCCAATGCGCTGATTGTCCGGTCGCGCTGGCATCGCGTATGATTATAGTGCCCGTCATGCTCATAATAAATCGCTTGTCCTCGTCATCGAGTCCGGTGGAGTGGCTAAGTGCTTGCCAGACCACATTGCCCGGACTGATCACGCTTTTTGCTGTCGGGTCTGCTGCAACAACGGCATTACGTGAAGCCAGTTTTGCACTGGGTGTCGAAATCCACGAGGAAAACGAATCCGTTGCCGCGTTTGTTACACTTCCGGCAACATGATCAACTCCGGTCGTCCTGCCCTGCGAGATGCCCGAACCAACTGAAGATACGATACCTTCCGCCATCTGGCAGGAATTGACGTTCATCGAATTGACCTTGTTGGCAATATCCTGCAAATACTCGAACAGGCTTGACATTTCAGGCATGGACGACTTGATCGCAAGCAGGAATGCGTAGCTAAGGGACGTGCCGATGTTTTGAAACATCGCGGTCAGTGCGGCGCGATTGATAAACGAAAAAGAACCCGCCGTCAGGTCGATGCCGCCGCAGCCAATGTTCAGCGAAGGGGGTGTCATCAGCGCGAGCTGGTAGTTCTTCACCGGTACTCTCTGATACAAGCCACCCCCCGAATAGCCGTTCATTGTCTGCCCTTTGTAAGCCGACGGTGGTGTTGTATTTGTGAAGCCGCCCATGCTGTCAAACCAGTTAGACATGCCCGCGCCAACATTGGCATTGGCCGGTGCGGCGATCAGCCAGGTTGTGGCCAGGAGAGAAATGAGTATTCTTTTTTTGTACATGGTGACTACCGTTAGAGATCGCCCGGCCTGGTTTGGGTCAATACATAAATGCGCTCGACAAAGTCCTGCAAGGACAGCACGCCGGAGCCCAGTATCACCATTTTGTGGGTCTTGACGTTGCCCAGGACATACATGGGTACAGCCTCTACCCCAAGGCGCGCGGACAGGCCGTTATCCCGGACAGAGGGCGGCAGCCCTTCAATGGTTGTACCGTCCATGCTGATCGGCATGATGGTCATGTCGTACTGGCGCGTAACCCATTGCAGGGTCGGTATCATGTGTTTGCAGAAAGGGCAGTCGCCGCGATAGAAGAAGAAAATCCCCCATTCCTTGGCGAGTTCTGTCATCGTTTCGTTTTGTTTGGCATCACGTTCGCGCGCCGCAACCTTGATGGCCGAGTTGTTCATCGGGTTTTTGAGCTCCTCGTTCAAACCCGCGTTTTGCCACAACACCCGCCTCCATACATCTGCAAAATAACTCGCTCTGTCTATCTCGATTTTTTGCGCTTCCATGTAGGCTTTGACATTATCCGGTGTGGGATGCACCACCGCGAGCGCGCGCTTTGCATCGAGGTCTTTGCGTATCTTATCCAGCTCATCGACCGCTATTTCTTCTTTGGTCGCTGCTGTATCGGGTGTTCGTGATCCTTTGGGCGGCTTGACTGGACGGGCTTGCTCTGCGCAATACCAGTTGAATTTCTCCTGGCCGTGACACGACCATGCCGACTGGTATTCGATGCCCGGCGCGTAATCGCGTCCTTCCATCGCCGCCGATGCGGTTGGCCCGCACGCGATTGCGACGGTTATCAAAGCAAGCAGTGTTTGTGTGATCCGGCGCATGTGTTACTTTTGGACAGTGGCCATCGTGTTTACGCGCTGCGTGTAATCGTCGATGCGGTTAGAGGGTGAATCCTTGATAATTGCCGCCGCATTGATGATGGTGCAGTTGCACCCGGCTGCGACCTGAGTGAGTGCGCCATCAAGCTGTTTGCCAAAGCGTGCGGCCGACTCAATGATTGCGGCTTGGGTCTTTTGATCCATGCCCGGCTTCATTTGGGCCGTCAGACTTTTTTGCTGCGCCGTCACGATGCTGATGATGTCCACCTTCGCCATGTTGGGTGCGGGGTGGAAATGCTGCCAGATGGCCATGGTTGCGATGGCCACCGTCGCTGAAATAACGCCTGTGGTGAAATGTGCAAGTGCAGACATGTTTAGCTTTCCCTGGTTAGGCAATGACGCGTATTTGCAATCCTGCGTGCGTGTCGAAAAACACGACGTCCTCGCACAAACAGAACGAAGCCGCGAATACCTTGTACCCGGCAATCCTTAACTCGGCGGCGATGGCTTTTGCCCGCTTGCCCTCGCTCTTGCACCGCTCGACAATGCGTTTAACAATTTTGCGCTTCATGTGGCTTTCCATTTTGTTTTCCATGTCATGGCTCCTGTTGGTTTATTTTCGTTCGTCAAGTATTGCTTCAATCGCTTGCTCGGTGGTCATGCCATTTTCAGCACGCATGTTCTTTATTCGCTCAAAGTCTTCAGCCCGTGTAGAGAAGAGCATCATCGAGAATGGATCAAGCAGCAAACGCCCTACCCCAGACCCCATCGGGCTGTGTACAAATATTTCAGAGTAATGCCCGTGGTCGGTGGTGATGGACGATAGTTGGCGTTTCATCCACTCATCAATCGTGAGCTTCCCTTCCTTGCCCAGGCGGTCGATGTTCTCCGGCTTCTGCCGCAACAGGAATAGCCAATCCGCATTGTTGATAGACGCTTTGGTTGCTTCTGTTTTGTAGTAATCGTCCACGCTTTGAGTGATCGTGCCGAACGCGCCGCCGTACTTTCGGGCGCGGCGATAACCGGCTTCGATGAAGTGTCCGCTGCTACCGCTCCCCATCAGATCCCACGCCTCGTCGATAATCACAATCTTGCGCCGGGAGCGATCCAGATACATTTCCTGCGTGATGCGATACATGATGATCTGCATCACCACCGCCTGGAGGTCGCGCTTGCTCTTGAGTTCCTCAAGTTCCAGCACGATGAAGTCTTTGGTAAACTCGATGGTCGCCGGCCCCTCAAAGTAACTCGCGTACACCCCATACTTTGTGTAGGGTTCGAGAGCCACGGCCATGTGCATCAACTGCGATTCTTTTTCAGATTCGTCACTGATTTTTCCCGATCGCAGCAGTTCGAAAATATCCGTGACGGTGCAGTTTTTACCTTTTATTTCCCACACCTGTTTGATGGCTGATGCCAATGCGGTGTAACAGAAGTTGTTCAGCGGCTCGCGCGGACTGGCCATTTCTGCCAGCAACGGGAGCAGCATTTCCATGTCATTATTGATGTCCACAACCATCGAAAAAGGGTTGAGGCAGAGCGTGTTTTGTCGCTCATCCGCGAATTCGATAAATTCACCATCCATCAACTCGCACAGGTTTTTGTAACTGCGCCCCACGTCGATGATCCACACTTTTGAACCGGCTGAACGATAGCGATACGCCATTTCATTGACGAATACCGACTTGCCGGAACCTGATAGTGCGGCCACAGCAAAATTGTAATTTCCGCCGGTGTTATCGAACAGGTCAAATCCCATGGGTTGCCCGCGCCGCCCGAACAGGGTAATCAGCGGGGTTTTTGTGCCTTTCCATTCGGCGATCAATGGCGATGTCATCACCGCGTTGTCCAGCGTTTTGGTATAGGCGCGCCCAAACGAGTGCAGGTCTTGCTGCAATGGCTGGCCTAGCGTCATCGGCATGGAGGCGACAAAAGCCTGATGCTGTAAATAATAGTCGCGCGTCAGGTCGAATCCGCGTGATCGCCATACCGCTCTGACCGCGTATTCGGCGCGGGATGCGTCGGCTTTCGATGAGAGCAGTCCGATTTGATGGTACATGCGCAGCGTACCCTTGCCCTCGTCGAAAGCACCCAGCACAGCATCCCAGTCTCGCTTGCGGTCTTGCAGCCCCGGCTGAAACCTGGCCATGTAGGAAGCCGCGTTCTGCGTGGCGCGTGCGGCTTTCAATTCTGCGTAGATTCGCGCCGATTCATGGTCTTGAATAATCGCGCCCATCGTGATGACGAACGGGCATGGCATGGCCAGGGCGGCTTGATATGGGTCGCCAATGACGCTACTCATGTTGGTCAGGCGGCTGAACTTTGGGTAGTTGCGCACCGAGTAGAACTGCATCACCGTTTCCGGCCCGCCGCTCTTGCTAAACCGTATCCCTTCGTCGCTTACGCACGAGGCTATCTCGCGGTTGGAGAGTTGCTCGCGGATTATCCTGTCCGGGTCGTAGCGCAGAGAGAGTTCGTCTCTTTTTGCGGGATTGAAAACTCGCTCATGGTCAAAAAAATCATTTACAAAATTGAGCAGGTCGTCAGGATTCCAGTCGGTACCACCCAGGTATGCGGATCGCAAGGTCGCATGGACGCTTTCGCGGGTGTTGATTGCCTCATCGACACCCTCTTCGCTGAACGGAGAAAGCGGTAGCGTAATCGAAATGACGCACCTGAAATCGCGCAGCAAATACACCCTGTTTGAAAACAGCGACTTTGATGTTCCGCCCATGTAGAACTTGTTTCGCCGCGTCGCAATTCCAGCCAGGCTATCTACCGTAACCAGCTTCAACTGCTTTTCCAGCGTAGGCGCGATGTCCGGTGATGCGTACAGCGAAATCTGGATGCCTGTTTTGGGCGGGCAAGAATCAAATAATCCTGCCAGTATTTTTTCCATTTCATCGGTAGCGCCAGTCTGAGGATTGATCTCAATGGCAAAGCCAAGGGAAAACTGTTCCTTTTTGCCGAACCCGCCCTGATCGGCGATAAACATCCGTTCTGACGGCATCCAGCCAACATAGGGCAGCATACCGGCCAGTTTGGGCGTGTCTGCAAACTGTTCGATCAAGTGGCGCGGTATTGCGTCTGCGCGGCCATACCGCTCGTGCAGGAATACTTTTTTAATGGATGAGGCGAATGACATGCTATTGCGCCCTTGGCGGTTGTTGTATTTGTTGCGGAGCCTGGAACTGCGGCAAAGCGGGTTCCGACGGCGTTACCGGCCGTTGCGCCTGTTTTGCCACCGGGGCCCGCACGCGATATTGATTCGCTATTTTTTGGTCGGTATGCGCTATTTGCCAATGTCCCGGATCAACAACGGCGTAAAGGAATGCCTGGTCATGCAAAACCTTTTTTCCATCCTCCCACGGTGCAACCCAAACCCGCAGAACCGTTCGTTCGCTCAATAAGGGCGTGCCTGTCTGCGGTGCTTCGCCTGCCACGCCAGCCGCGACCTCGGTTTTATTCGACGAATAGGTTGATTTTGATTTTTGGTTTGTGCCGGGCAGGTTGTCGGCCACCGCGTTGGCATAAACGCCGGATAGAGATTCGCAGCTGATGCCGGCCGGGGCTTTACAATCGAACTTATCGGAACTATCTCCCAGCCCCGTCATGCTGCATCCGGCAATGCTCAAGGCGACTGGTATGGAAAGTATTCTGGCGAGCATTATTTTTGCTCCCTGGCGATGAATTTCTCAAGCTGATCTGCCGGTGCCATTCCTGGCAATACCCGGCCGTCGCCCGAAATCAAGGTTGGCGTGCCGTTGATGTTGAGCTTTTGCCCAAGCTGCACATTGCGCTCAATCGGGTTATCGCAAGTTTTGCTCATATCGGGCATTTCGTCGTTCATCATGTAGTTGTCTAACGCTTGCGACTGGTTGGTAGAACACCATATCGCCTTGGCTTTTTTAGAGGATTCCGGGTGCAATCCGTCCAGCGGCATCAGGAATGTGTAAATTGTTACGTTGTCGAGTCTGGGCAGCTCATGCTCCAGTTTCCTGCAATAGGGGCAGTCCGGATCTGAAAAAACCGCCAGTACGCGCTGCCCTTTGCCGCGCACGGTCTTGATGGCATCTTCAAGCGGCAATTGCGCGAAATTCACTACGTTGAGTGCATCTATCCGTTGTTGCGTCACGTCTTGCTGTGTGGTCATATCAAAAATGTGGCCAAACATGAAGTACCTGCCCTCGCGATTGGTGTACCCGATGTTTTTCCCCATGACAACCTCGTAGATACCGCCGATGGCGGTGGCGTGGACATCGCTGATCCGGGTTGATGGATAGAGTTCGTGCAGCCTGGTTGCGATCTCCTTTTCTGCACGGCTGTTGCCAGCCGTCGTTTCGGTCGAAGCAGTGGCTGCGGCAGTCGTCATGCCCGCTGACAGAAGAGCTGCGAATAGTTTTGATTTGAATTTCATTGAGCAGGTTTCCTGTTTTATTGGTTATTGAGGCGCGGCTGGATCAAGTGCTTTGCCTGCCACTTCTCTACCGCGCCGCCATAGGTCGCTGTAGGTCGAGTCCGATCCGTTTGACGCGTTGTTGTCCAGAGAAAATCCTTTGGTGAATACCACCTCAACGGTGCGACCCGAATTAACCTCGATGACTGGAAATAGCTTGTTGGCAAGCGTGATGTAGTATTGACTGAGCGTATTGAGCGCATTGCCAAAACCCATACCCATGCCGGACTGGAGTATCTGCCCCGGCGCCATGGTCTGCGTCTGACCCAGCACAGGACTCATGGAGTTCATGTAGGAGTTCTGCATGAATGCCTGGCCCATTCCCGACCCGATACCTGAAAGCAGCGCGTTGGCCAGTACCTGCCCCTGCTTGCTGATCAATTTTCCTTGCATCCCTGTTTTGCCGTCCTCGCCAACAATGTACCCCTTGACTGGAAAATCTATTGCCTGGCCATCGCGCCTCACACAAGACAAGTTCTCAAGTCGCGCATAGGCACGCTCAGAGCTGATGTCACCGTAGCTCGATGCGAGGATGAAGCATTCTTTAATATCGTAACGAAAGCGGTTTGGAAGAAAGGCGTTGTCTTGCGTGCGCAGCAAGATTGGCTCAGGGTTGGTTTGCGCCTGTCCGCCAGTCGGTGCTTCTACACCCGCAAGCAACGCCACACGCACAAAAGAACCGGCTGGCACATACCCGGTGTTGCTGTCCTTTTCCGGGTCTGGCGTCTCTGTTTGGCTCACCTCAAACGATGCAATGCCGGGCTCTTTCGGCGGAATGTCTGGTTGCTCGGTTGGAGGTGGCAGTTGGGGCGGTGCCTGGACGGTGGGCGGCATGACCGGCAAGGGGGGCAATATCGAATCCTGCCTGGTTGCTGAAACACCGGAGCTGGCTTGCATTGCAGCCATTTGCTGCTTCAGCGCTTGCACAACGTCGCCCATCTGCTTCATCTGCTCGGTAGATTGTGTCATGTACACTTCGCGCGGATCGACGGCTGCACCCGGTGCCGCAATGTTGGTAGCCTGTTGCTCGGCGGCGGCAGTAGGGGTTGGGACGACGGAAGGTTGGTTGCCGGAAAGTGACACGCCGCCAACAACCAGGGCAAGAATTCCCGCGCTGGCGCCGCCCAGCATCAAATACTGGCGTGTTTTGGGCGACAGGCTGGCGATCTTTTCCGATAGCTTGCTCATTGTTCCGCCTCATTCACAACAAAGATTTCTGTGGTTTGTCCGGCTTCAAGGTCCGGGTTTTCAATCACGATAGCCTCGACACCCTCGCGATAAAACTCGCGTTCATCCATGACGATGGGCTTGTCGGTTAAGTTGGTCAGCAGATAGGCCTCGCCCCGAATGCCTCTCAGATCAATCGTTCTGGCCAACTCGAACCGGGTCCCTTTCCAGAGCGGTATTTTTTTTCGCGTCTCGTCACCTTCTCCGTTATAAAGCGCATCGACCATGTTCAGAATGTCATCATTGCGTGGCTCGTTTTTTTGGTTTATCACGAGGCCAGGCTGTTTGTTTGCGCCTTTTACAATAATCGTTTCCGCAGGAATGTCCTGCACCTTGAGCAGTATCTTGTAGTGCTGGCCGTCTTCATCAGTAATAAAGACGGTCATCATCGGCTTGTCGGAAATTGGCTTGAGCCATGCCGATCCTGTTTCCGGTTCTGGCGTGACGGTGAACAATCCTTCCGCACCATAGATGCGTTTGATCTTGCGTCCGCTCACGGTGATCAGATTGGGCTCGCTGCGCGACACGATAGCTGTCGTGGATTCGGCTGGCGAGTCCTGGTACAAAACCTGGGCCGCCGTCGCCGGGAAACTGCCGGCCAAACTACTGGCCAGGAGTGCTGACGCCAAAAATATCTTTTTCATTTGTTTCCTTGAGCTCGTTCACAAAAAGTTTTTCGTTTATGTACTTAAAGCCAACCACGTAGATCGTGTGCTTGCTTGATATTCGCTTATCGCCAACGAAGGTTTCCAGATCCCCCGTGATGGCAACCTTCATCAGCTTCTCGTCGGTAGTCAATGTTTGCGCCGTGAACATTGTTGCTGTGTTGTTCTTTGCCATGTATTCCAGCCTGGCCGTCATTTCTGCCGCAAGTTGCCCGGATCCGGCTGGGGTCGCGTAGCGGAGGAAGAGGTCTTTTTGGTAATTCCCCGTTGCTGGAGAAACCGTCAGGGCCAGTCCTGCATACCAGTACGCCATTTGTTCGAGATAGCTTTTTGAAACACTATCCCCGTTCACCCAGAAGCTCTTCTGAATCGAAGGCGGGACAATGATCGTTTTTTCCATCCAAAGCGTG
>JAJZEQ010000231.1 GCA_021851345.1 Pseudomonadota bacterium | reverse complement strand
CCAGTTCATGCGCATAAGTGAGGTTGGGATCGGGGTGGCCCCCGCCGAAATCCGGCAGCGGAACCGCGTTCATCATGCTGTCCGCCACAGCCCCGAGTCGATTCACCAGAATTTCGCGCGCATAAGGGCCGGTAACCGCGTGCATCGCATCGAACCTGATCCTGAAGCGCGCCCCTGACACGTTACTGGCGTAGCCAGCCGATTGCGGGAGGGGGCGCAGGGGTGGCGTTTCTGTGCCCGATGTTTGCGTGCCGGACTGTACAACGCCGCCCGCCAGCAAAGCGCGTATCGCGGCAAAGTCGAACAGCGACTCCATCAGTCCGGCATAGTCCGCAACCGGGTCTATCACCGATACCGTCATCCCGCCGATCCTGTAATCACCCGTCCTGTCCAGTCCCACATCATCCGCTTCGACTATCCGGTATTGCGCGATCTGCCTGCTTTGCGCAAAGATTGCATCAGTGATTTTTTCGGGCGCGGGCCCGCCGTTGGCGGTGTTGTACTTGATGCCGAAATCGCCCTCCGGCCCTCCCGGGTTATGGCTGGCGGACAGGATGATGCCGCCGTGGGTGCGGTACTTGCGTATCAGGCACGAAGCTGCGGGAGTGGAGAGTATGCCGGCCCGGCCGACCAGCACGCGCCCGAAGCCGTTGGCTGCGGCCATTTTCAGTATGATCTGGATCGCCGCGCGGTTGTAATAGCGGCCGTCGCCGCCAAGCACCAGCGTCGAATCTGGCGGTGCTGCGATGGTGTCGAAGATGGACTGCACGAAATTTTCCAGGTAGTGCGCCTGCTGAAACACCGGTACACGCTTGCGCAGTCCGGAGGTGCCGGGCTTCTGATCGGTGAACGGGGCGCTTGCAACTGTAAGGACTTGCATTATCGTTTCTGTCGATTTGTGGTTACTTTGCCGTGTCATATTAACACCGCGGATAAACTGGCAGGCAAGTTCCCCAAATCGCGCAATTCCTGCAATAATCGCGGGTGTGTATCGATAATATTAAATGCGGGTCTATAGTAATGATGAGTCAAGATGAACTGAAGCAGGCAGTCGCCAAAGCGGCTATCCAGTATGTGCCGGTCGATTGCATCGTCGGCGTGGGCACCGGCTCCACCGCCAATTTTTTCATTGATGAACTGGCCGGGATCAAGCACAAGATACGCGGTGCGGTCGCCAGCTCCGAGGCTTCGGCAAAGCGCCTGCAGGGACATGGCATCGAAGTGTTGTCGCTCAACGATGCCGGCAGCCTGCCGGTGTATGTGGACGGAGCCGACGAGATCACCCGGCATCTGCACATGATCAAGGGCGGCGGCGGCGCGCTGACTCGCGAAAAAATCGTCGCGGCGGCCAGCAAAAAATTCATCTGCGTGTGCGATGCCAGCAAACTGGTGGATGTGCTGGGCAATTTCCCGTTGCCGGTTGAAGTGATCCCGATGGCGCGCAGCTCGGTGGCGCGACAACTGGTGGCGCTGGGCGGACAGCCGAAGCTGCGCGAAGGCTTTACCACCGACAACGGCAATATCATCCTCGACGTGCATGGCTTGAGCATCATGAACCCGGTAGAACTCGAATCCGAGCTGGACCATATCGCGGGTGTGGTCACCAACGGCCTGTTCGCGCGCCGAGGCGCCGATGTGCTGCTGCTGGGCACGGCCGAAGGCGTGAAAACGATGACGGTTTAAATGTTTTTGGTTTCCCTTCCCAAATGGGAAGGGACGATTGCTTCCTCTCCCGCTTGCGGGAGAGGATTGAGGAGAGGGTGGCGTGACTGTCATCTGCCTTTCACAGTCTTTACTTATCCTGTGCAGTTGCTTTATTTTTTGAGGAATACATCATGACCAGCAACGACCATATCTCCCGCCAGTTCGATGCCGATCTCGAAGCCATTCGTGCCCACGTGCTGCAGATGGGCGGACTGGTGGAAAGCCAGATCAAGAATGCCGTCGAGTCACTGGTCAGCGGCGATGTCGCGCTGATGACCCGGGTGATCAACGACGACCATCGCGTCAATGCGATGGAAGTGAAGATAGACGAGGCATGCAGCCAGGTGATCGCGCGGCGCCAGCCGGCCGCAGGCGATCTGCGTCTGGTGATGGCGGTGATCAAGACCATCACCGATCTGGAGCGCATCGGCGACGAGGCCGAAAAAATCGCGCGCATGGCCAAGCTGCTGTCGCAAAAACAGGGGCTGGCCATTCCCCGCTACCAGGAGATCAAGCATGCCGCTGATCTGGCCCTGGATATGCTGCGCAAATCACTGGATGCCTTTGCGCGCCTCGATGTGGTAATGGCCGCGCAGGTGGTGCGGCAGGACGACCAGGTGGACGAGGAATTTCGCGCCATCATGCGTTACCTGATCACCTTCATGATGGAAGATCCGCGCACCATCTCCACTTCGCTGGAGATCCTGTTCGTGGCAAAGGCCATCGAGCGCATCGGCGACCACGCCAAGAACATGTCCGAATATGTGATCTACATGGTCAAGGGACGGGACGTGCGCCACATTACCATCGACGAAATCGATCGCGAAATCCAGTTATAGTGCGGCAGCAATCCGTCCTCGCCGCCGTCGATCTCGGCTCCAACAGCTTCAGGCTGCAGATCGCACGGGTGGAGGGTGACCAGCTTTACATGCTGGATGGCTTGCGCGAACCGGTGCGTTTGGCCGCGGGACTCAGCCCAGACAAATTCCTTGACGCCGAAACCCAGCAACGCGCCCTTGCCGCGCTGGGGCGCTTTGCTGAACGCCTGCGCGACTTGCCGCGCGAGGCCGTGCGCGTGGTCGGCACCAACGCATTGCGCGTGGCCAAAAATGCCGCCGATTTCATCCCCCAAGCCGAGCACACACTGGGATTCCCGATCGAAGTCATCGCCGGTCGCGAGGAAGCGCGCCTGATCTACCTCGGCGTGGCACATGGCTTGCCGCCATCGAAACACAACCGGCTGGTGGTGGACATAGGCGGCGGCTCCACCGAATTTATCATCGGCAATGGTCTTGTTCCGCTTAAGCTGGAAAGCCTGTACATGGGCTGTGTCAGTTACAGCAAGAATTTTTTCCCTGACGGAAAGATCACCAAACAGAATCTCAAGCAGGCGGAACTCGCCGCGCGCAACGAATTGCAGACCATAGTCGCCGACTATCAGGGGCATTGGCAGCAGGCTCTGGGCTCGTCCGGCACGGCAAGGGCCATCGCCGAAATACTTGAAGCGAACGGCTACAGCAATGGCGGTATCACCCGCGGCGGGCTGGACCAACTGCGCGCCCGTCTGCTTGATGCGGGCGATGTGCAAAAGCTCGATTTGCAGGGTTTGCGCCAGGATCGCCTTCCCATACTGGCGGGGGGGTTTGCCATTCTCTACGCGGCATTTTGCGAACTGAACATCACCCATATGGACGCCGCCCTGGGCGCGCTGCGCGAGGGCGTGCTGTACGATTTGTGGGGACGCTTTCACAACAACGACGTGCGCGACGTGACCGTGCAGCAATTCATGCAGCGCTACCACGTCGATGCCAAACAGGCGGGGCGCGTAACAAAGCTGGCGCAAGCATTGGCGCGGCAATTTCTCGGCGACGAAATCAACGAAACGCTGCTGCACCTGCTCGGCTGGGCAGCCTGTCTGCACGAGATCGGCATCAGTGTCGCGCACAGCGGCTATCACAAACACACTGCCTACATTCTGGCCAACGCCGACATGCCGGGCTTTTCAAAAAAGGAGCAGGCACGCCTGAGCATGCTGACGCTGGCACAGCGCGGCAACCTGGGCAAACTGCAGGAACAGCTGAAAAATCCAGAGGATCAAATATTGGCCATGAGCCTGCGGCTGGCCGTGCTGTTCTACCGCAACCGCAGCGACTCCAGCCTGCCGGCTTTGGGCGGGCGATTCAGCGGCACCAAATTCCACCTTGCCATAGACCCGGACTGGCTGGCCCAGAATCCGCTCACCGAAACCACGTTGCTGGATGAAGTGAAGCAATGGAAGGCGCTGGGTATCGGTTTGCAGATCATCGAGGACTGAGGATCAGGTACAAGGTACAAGGGGCAAGGGGCAAGGGGCAAGGGGCAAGGGGCAGCGTAGGTTGGGTTAGCAGATTCACCGCGTAACCCGACATGATCTGTAAAGGCTGTCGGGTTACGCCAAAAGCGGCTAACCCAATCTACGTTACTGAGAAGCAAGATACAAGCTTGGGCTTATCCCCTGTTAATCTGCGCGCGCTTGCCTCTTGTACCTTATGTCTACATCTTTTCCAGCACTTCGCTCAGCATGCGTTCCACGCCGGTTTCCCATGATGGCAGATGCAAACCGAAAGTACGCTGCAGCTTGGTCGTGTCCATCCGCGAATTGTGCGGGCGTTTCGCGGGCGTCGGAAAGGCGCTGGTCGGCACGGCCTTGATGGCGTCCTGCCCAACCTTGAGCGGGATGCCGGCACGCCGCGCAAAGTCGATCACGAATCCGGCATAGCCGTGCCAGGAAGTCTCGCCGCCGGCAACCAGGTGATACAGGCCGGACACATCGGGCCGCAGCTGCGCAGTGCGTAGCGCATGCGCGGTGACATCGGCCAGCAGATCCGCGCCGGTGGGAGCGCCGACCTGGTCGTTGATGACACTGAGGCTGTCGCGCTCGCCGGCCAGCCTCAGCATGGTCTTCGCGAAGTTGCCGCCGCGCGCGCCGTACACCCAGCTGGTGCGGAAGATCAGATGGCGGCAGCCCGATTGCTGGATCAGCTGCTCGCCCTCCAGCTTGGTCGCGCCGTACACATTCAGTGGCGCGGTCGCATCGCTTTCCAGCCAGGGTTTTTCGCCGCCGCCGTCGAACACATAATCGGTGGAATAATGGACCAGCCAGGCATTGGTTTTTTTTGCTTCCCCGGCCAGCACCCCGGGAGCCAGCGCGTTGATGGCGCGTGCACGCCCGGGCTCGCTCTCAGCCTTGTCCACCGCGGTATGAGCTGCGGCATTGACGATCACATCCGGCGCAACGGCCCGGACCGTCCGCGCGATACCTTCAGGATCGGTGAAGTCGCCGCACAGTTCCTTGCTCGCGGAATCGACCGCAACCAGTTCACCCAATGGCGCAAGGCTGCGCTGCAGTTCCCAGCCGACCTGTCCGTTCTTGCCGAACAGCAGGATCTTCATCAGGCCCGCCCCGCGTAATTCTTCTCGACCCAGTTGCGGTAATCACCGGACTGCACGCGGCTCACCCAGCCCTGGTTGTCCAGATACCACTGCACCGTCTTGCGTATGCCGGTGTCGAAGGTCTCGGCGGGTTTCCAGCCCAGCTCGCGCCCGATCTTGCGCGCATCGATCGCATAGCGGCGGTCGTGGCCGGGGCGGTCTTGAACATAAGTGATGAGGGCTGAGGACTGGGGACGCAGCGGGTTGGGTGCGAGTTCATCAAGCAGCGTGCAAATGGTGTGGACGATCTCCAGATTGGTCTTTTCATTCCAGCCGCCGATGTTGTAGACCTCACCCAGCCTGCCCTTTTCCAGCACGCAGCGTATCGCGCTGCAATGGTCCCTGACGTAGAGCCAGTCGCGGATCTGCTGGCCGTCGCCGTACACCGGCAGCGGCTTGCCCGCCAGTGCGTTGACTATCATCAGCGGGATCAGTTTTTCCGGAAAGTGGTACGGGCCGTAGTTGTTGGAACAGTTGGTGGTCAACACCGGCAGGCCGTAAGTGTGGTGGTAAGCGCGCACCAGATGGTCGCTGGCCGCCTTGCTGGCGGAATAAGGGCTGTTCGGTTCATAGCGATGGGTTTCGCTGAACGCAGGATCGTCCTTCGCCAGCGAACCGTACACCTCGTCGGTCGAGACATGCAGGAAGCGGAAGCTATTTTTTTCCGTAGCGGCCAGGCCTGACCAGTATGCGCGCACCGCCTCGAGCAAATGGAAGGTGCCGACGATGTTGGTCTGGATGAAATCCTCGGGGCCGTGGATCGACCGGTCCACATGGCTTTCCGCCGCAAAATTGATCACCGCTCGCGGGCGATGTTCGGCCAGCAGCCTGCCCACCAATGCCGCATCGCCGATGTCGCCCCGCACAAAGACCTGGCGCGTGTCACCTTTGAGGGAGGCCAGATTCTCCATGTTGCCCGCATAGGTCAACTTGTCCAGATTGATCACGGCCTCGTCGCTTTGCGCGAGCCAGTCCAGAACAAAGTTCGCACCGATGAAACCAGCACCGCCGGTCACTAATATCATGTTATTTTCCGCCTCGGACAAGACGCGTTATGTTTAAAATAAGGCGCGATTATATTCGATGCCTTTAGGAAACCTCTAAAAAATTGATATGCGAACATCCTTGTATATTTAAAGGCTGCCTTTCAATATACAAGGATGATTCCGCTGCATTTTCAGACATAGAATTACATGTATAATCAACGCAGATGTCGGCTACATAACTCGCGTCAAGTTGCAACCAATTCAGAGGCCATATCCTCCAGGGAAATCGCCTCAATATCCGCCGCAAGGCGATAGCGCTCTGCGCCGGGATAGACCACAAACTTCCGGATAGGCGCAAGGTCTGCGCAGGCGGCATGAAAACCCCGCTCCAACTTGGGGCTCAGGCTGCGCTTAATCTCGATGGCCCATAGACTTCCATCCGGCCATGACAGCAACAAATCAATCTCTGCCCCGCCGCTGGTACGGTAAAAAAAACCCTGTGCTTTGGCTGCAACACAAACAAGCAGATTTTCGATTACGAAACACTCCCAACTCTGCCCGACAACGGGATGAGCGAGCAGCGCTTCCTTGTCCGCTATATTGAGCAATGCATGGACAAGGCCGCTGTCGCGCACATAGACCTTGGGGGATTTAACGAGCCGCTTGCCCAGATTTGCATGCCAGGGAGGCAGGCGGCGCACGAGCAACAAATCAACGAGCAAATCAAGATAGCCTCCAGCAGTTTTTGCATCTACACCCAGATTGCGGGCTAATTGCGCTGTGTTGAGCAATCCTCCCTGATAGTGTGCCAGCATGCTCCAGAAGCGGCGCAAGGTTTCAGCTGCAATGCGCGGACCAAACTGTGGGATATCCCGCTCCAGATAGGTTCGAATAAAATCCTGCCGCCAGCGCAGGCTTCGTGTGGCATTGGAAGCAAGCAGACTTTCCGGAAAGCCGCCGCGCACCCACAGATCGTCTGGCGGCAGTTTCCGCGTTTCCAACACGTTAAAAGGCGCAAGCTCCAGATATGCAATACGGCCCGCCAACGTTTCACCGGATTGTTTGAGCAGATCGAGCGAGGCCGATCCCAATAACAGATATTGCCCGGATTTTCGTCCGGCTCTGCGCCCCCGGTCGATGAGACCCCGCAGCACAGGGAAAAGACCTGGGGCACGGTGAACCTCATCAATGATCACCAACCTGCCCTGATGGTCCGAAAGATAAAGCTCGGGTTGAGCGAGCTTGGCGCGATCCTGCTCGGACTCGAGGTCAAGATAAATCGCGTTGTGGCTCTGACCGATTTCCAGCGCCAGTGTTGTTTTCCCCACCTGGCGTGGACCGAGCAGTGCCACTGCAGGGGAATGAGCAACTGCATTCAGGAGCTGAGGATAAATAATCCGACTAATCATCCTTGCAATTATGGAAAGTAATTCCATTAATTGCAAGGATATTCACACATACAATGCAATGGCTGCTGCTGCTGCCTTCTTTAACCAATCCGGCTCAGGAAACGCGTCGTGATTGGCGAGCGCAATACCATACGGTTGTTTCGCGCAAGCCCTGCTCCAGCGTATACGGCGGAGACCAGCTCAGTTCGCCGCGTATTTTTTTATCGCTGACGCGCAACGAACCGAACAATCTGTCCATCTGCCCTGCCCGCCCCAGCAAGGTTGCCGCAGCGCGCAACAGCACGGGCGGAAAATAGAATGAGCGACTGTTGCGTCCCAATGCGCTGGCGATCTTTTCGACCAGCCGAGCTGTCGAGACATCCTCGCCATCACTAACCAGATAGGTCTGCCCGGAGGCGGCGGGATGCGTCGCGCAGGCGATCAGCGCATCGACCAGATTGCCCACATACACCAGGCTACGCGCATTGCGCGCACCCGCTAGCGGCAACGGCACCCCTTTGTCTATCGCGGCCAGCAGGCTGATGAAGTTCCCTTTCACGCCCGGGCCATACACCAGCGGCGGGCGCACGATCACGATCTCCAGACCGGTTTCCTGCGCGATGTGCCGCAAGGCTTGTTCGGCCTGCCACTTGGACACACCATAGGGGTCTTGTGGATTGGGATTATCCGATTCGGTAAAAATATTTTGCTCCCCTATCCCGCTTACGGGGGAGGGGCCAGGGGAGAGGGTGTCAGAAGCGGAGGTGCTTTCCCCGTTCACCTTGACCGAGCTCACGTAGACCAGGCGATTGACCCCGGTGCGCGCCGCCTGCCGCGCAAGATTTTCCGTGCCGTGCAGATTGACCCTGAGGAATTCCGCCAGCGGATCGGCAGAGGAATCTTTCATCACATGTACCCGCGCGGCGAGATGAATGACGGTATCCACATCGCGCAGCGCATCGGCCCAATCCGTCCCGCCATCAATCTCGCCGACTGCCACCGCTTCCATGTCCGCTGGAAACCGGCCAGGCGCGCGCACGGCCGCCCTGACCTGATATCCCCTATGCAGCAATTCTTCGCACAGCGACCGGCCTACAAAGCCATTGCCTCCGGTGACCAGCACGCGCCTATTGTCGCGGTCAATCATGTTTTTTGTCTTTCTTCCTGCGGCGTTCTTCAAGCAATCCGTCGTACATCATCATCGTCTCGCGGATGATTTTTTCGCTGGGGAACAGTTCCATTGCTCGTTGGCGGGCCGCAATTCCCATCTGTTTCCGCAAGTCTTTTTCTGCAATCAGCTTTAACAGGTTTTGCGTCAGGGCCGCCACATCGCCAACCGGGTACAGCAAGCCGGTTTTGCCCTCTGCCACTGCATCTGTAATGCCATATATACGTGTAGCCACGGTGGGTACTGCGCACGCCGCCGCCTCGATAATGGTCATGCCAAACCCCTCGCGATAACTCGGCAAGCAATATATGTCTGCCGCCGCCATGTAACGTTCCGGCGCAGGCGTAAAACTCACATGCCGAAGGCGCTCACTTACCGCATCGCAGATTTCCTGAATACGGCTGAACGCCACGTCTTCCTCAGAACCCACCAGCAACAGCACCACATCCGGGTTGTCTTTCGCAATCGCATCAAATGCTGCTGCCATATCCAGCACGCCCTTGTCGCGATTGAGGCGTCCGACAAACAAAATCACCGTGTCATCCCGGGCAATGGCCAATTCATGGCGTACTGACTTCTTCATCGCCTCGTCCGGATGAAATCGCGCCGCGTCGATACCACAGATCGAACCCGCCCCGATCACCATTGCCTTGCCCGGCGACAAAACGCCCTCGCTCTCCAGGAATATCTTTTGCGATGGGCTGACCGCCAGGATGTCTGTTGCAAGTGCTCCGACCAATCTGTCGAACAGCTTGAGTGCTGCACGCCGCACGCCGCTTCGCGTTGCCCACACCTCGCCGTGGAAGGTGTTGATGCGTATCGGTATGCCGGCCATCCGTGCGGCCAACATCCCGAGCAACCCGGTCTTTGGCATATGGCTATGCACTATATCGAATCGTTCACGCCGGAACAGCCTGAATAATTGAAACAGGACCAGAGTGTCTTTCCAGAGTGATGGTTTGCGCTCTATGGGCAGCAGAACAAATCGGGCGTTCAGGCCCTCAAGCAAGTGCTCGTCAGCAGAATTGCATACAACAGTTACCTGATATTTTTCTGCAGCCGCTTGAATATGTCCCCGCAAAAAGGCATGAACAACGGCGGGTATGGTTGCGACAAAACAAAGTTTTTTCATTTCAGCTCACGATGCCTACGCAAAGGATGATTTAATCCCATATTGTGCGTAAGCACAAAACTGCGTCATTCACGCGCCGGGTAGAGGCGGAGTTCTAATGACCATCAGGGTTAAAATCGGTTAATCAATATAAGAATTCGCAACGCCAGATCATCGAACCAATTTTTTCGCCAAATATCCCCCGAAAAGACTAACTGAAACCGGCAGCGCAATGATGATTTTGCCCCGACGAACTTGTTGAGAACGGCTCTACGAGAGTGCGGGATTTTGTCCCCGAACGCATTCAGCAAGGATATAGCCTGTTCACTCATCCATTGCCGGCCTTCCCCACTCCCAAAAAACCTGCGCAATTTTCTTCCTAATCGGTAAAGCATGTTCGATGCTATACCAACCGTGTTGTTTCCATGTTGGCGATACCGGATGTCGGGACACGCACTAAAAACGATTTCACCGAAACAAGCCATCACCAGATAGCACCACCAATCATGCATCAGCACCTTTGCCGGCAGGTGCTCAACTACCAGCTCGACGGCTTTCCGGTTGAGCACGATCGTACAGCCGGTAGCTGCATTTTCGACCAATGCATTGCCGAAGCCGATTTTTCCGGGCAACTCCGTATATCCGATATGTTCCAGATGCTCATCAACGATTTCCGACCTTGAGCAATACATTGCCGGACTGTTGCCTGTGACTCCAGTTAGAGCCAAGACTGCATGCGCAATCTTTTCAGGAAGCCAAACGTCATCCTGATCGCAAAAAGCAACGTATTCTGTGCCTGTCGATGCGGCACTCCGCAGCAATTCAAAAAAGCTGAGGGCCGGGCCGAGGTTGTTGTGTCCTGCCAATATTTCTATACGGCCCTTAGCTTGTTCGTTGTCCAGAATGCTTCTGGTTGAATCTACCGACCCGTCGTCACGCACCAAAATCCTGATATCGGGGTATGTTTGTTGATACAACGAATTGAGCTGTTCCTCAAGAAACTTGCTCCCATTGTATGTGGAAAGCAACACCGTCACCTTGGCTGGCTTAGCTATACCTAAAGGCATTGGGTAATATTTTGCTTTTAGTTAAACGGTGTATTCGGAAGACGGCCTGAAGCTTGGCCTGGCCCGTTAAACTTGCCCATCCTTCCGGACAACCCATGAATAACCCCTCTAATGATCGCTGCCAACTTTTGCCTTCGATTCGTATCGAACAGGACTACAACAGCAACCACTTTCAATAAGCCGTATGCATCTTTCAGCATCCACATTGGGTGAGTAAACATAAATTTCCTATAGGTATAAATGCTATTACGTGCAATGTAGTAACGTCGTAGCGCGCTATGATTGCTGGCGATTGGGGTTTTCCATAAAAATTTATGCTGGGTAGGATAGCCTATGGAATGCTCCAGAATGGCATTTTTTACCTCAAGTATTCTATAACCATGGACAGAACACCGCAGGCAATATTCATTGTCCACATAGTCAATGAAAAGATCCTCATTAAAATAGCCGACCACGTCAAAGATACTCGACTTGATCAAATTTCCCGAGGTCATCACCACTAGCACTTCTGCGTATGGCAAGACCTCTTTGTCAGGCGCATCGGGGCTGTTGCCATAAATCTCCCCTGTACTCTTATGCCAATATCGGGGAGACAGGCTGGCAACCTTTTTCTTTTCTGGATAGGCTTCATACGCATCCAGCATTGCACCGATCATGCCAGGCGTCGCCTTGCTGTCCTGGTCGAATGTCACGACCCATTGGTGACCTGCAGCTTTGGCTAGCCTTACACCCATATTCAACGCCGCAGCAATTCCAAGGTTTTCTTGATTGTAGATAATGCTAACACCTGACAGTTGAGCCAGTTGTCCCAATAGCTCCGTGGAATCATCACCTGATCCGTTATCTACAATGATAATTTCGTCCACCTGACCATGCAGGGCGGCGATGTTTTCAGTTATCTCGGCACCGGGATGAAATGTGACTATGATTGCACAACAACTCATGCGCTTCTTTCTGCTATTGACAAACAATCGGACAAGAAGGTCCGCACTTCATAGATACCGCCTTCCCAGACGGTTGTAAAACCATAATTGCAATTGTCGAGATGGCCTGGTATCGGATACAAGGTGAATATTCCCTTGGTAGTGAAAACCAGATTAGACCCATCTATCTGTATGTCGTACTTTCCGCACAATGAACTTCCAACGTGTTGAAATGATTTGGCATGTATTGGCAACAAATGTGTCAAACGAAAATACACTGCGGACATCAATCCTAGAATTTTCCTTCGCCACAGAGCATGTATTGTTTTTTAAACCTAATAATGTTCATATATCGCGCCCGCCGTAATAACCATTTTTCATAATGTAAATTACTTGTAAGGTGATATCGTATGCATTAATACTGGCAAGCAGGAAACAACACCGCCTGTTATCCAGGCATGGCGTAATCTTTTTGGAAGCTTTGAAATTCTGCTAATTAGACCGCTATGAACGTCGCTCGCATAATCCACAAATAGCGTCCTGCTTTCTTCGATGCTCACCCGGTCTATTGAAGACCACGCCGAGCTTTGTAAGTACCCTGTTAAGCGATCCAAGTCCAGCTTGTATAGACGCATCCTGTTCTCAAAACCAGCACGGCCTCTTGGCGAGGCTGTAATTCGTGAAATGATGGTTTCCATTTTCAACTTATTCGCTTCCTTTGTGCCTAGGACGTTCGAAGCATGCTGGCGATAGGCCGTCAGCTGTTTGTTAACCAAACATATCCCCCCGGCCTTCGAACTTGCAGCAACAACGGCAAGCCACCAGTCATGAACAATGCAATCCGGAGGAAAGGGAATTGCATAATCCAACAGCCGACGTCTGATCATCATCGCACACCCGGTCGCATAATTACCGTAAAGTAGACGGCGAAATGGCTTTCCCTGCTTAGGGTTAAGCTTGGAATAGCGCCACATGGAATGAGCAATATTATTATCATTTGCATCAATCAGAGATAGATCCGACAAAACCAAATCCCTCTTCGGATTGGCTTTCAACGCAGTTAGTAGTAGTTCAATCTTGTCTCTTCGAAAGATATCATCTTGGTCAGAAAGCGCGATGAATTCGCCCTTAGCCAGTCTAAGACCCCGCTCAAAGTTTGCGGTCAATCCAATATTCTTCTCAGCGGGAAATACATGAATACGATCGTCCAATGCCGAATATTCATTAAGGATAGCTAATGTTTCATCTGATGATGCATCATCAACCACAATCAGCTCAAATTGCTGGTAGGTTTGTTGAAGAATGCTATCCAGCTGCTTACGCAGATATTTTTCACCGTTGAAAGTAGCCATAACAATACTGATCAATTCTTTATTCATTTGTTATCTCCGGCGAAAATATGCATTGCCGCATAAATGCATGAAGTTAAACTTCACCCAAGGATATTCTACTTTTCTAAAATTTAGAGTTATTGCCTGGCCAATGAACTTAAGTCAGTACAATTAACTTGAGGTGACAATTCCTATTGATCAGCACATGGTGTCTGGCTACGCTGGCCTGATCAGTATTTTTTTCGTAACTCTCTCCACACTGATTGAAAATATTTCCAACACGTATATGGAAGTACGCTCTTCAACACAACCCCGATGGCGCTTACGGCCATATCCACCACTTTTTTTAATCTTTCCATTTGCCGGCCTAGAATCTCAATCATCGCGTACATTGAGCCGAATGATGTGCTTATCAAACTGAATTTTCTCTTCTCAAACTCGGCGTCCCCTTGCGAAGATCCACCCTTGTCGTTATATACAGAAACAACTTCTTTCACATAAACAAATGGAATCCCAATGCCAACTAGCTTGATGTTGTAGGCGTAATCCGCCAACCACTTATAGTCCAAGCTGTATGAATATTTTTTGTAAACTGACCTGGGATAGAACACCGCCTGATGGCAGAAATTCTGTCGTGCCAACCTGCGTTTCGAGAATTTTCCACCATAGATATTGCCACTGGTACGGAAAATTGCATCCCCGTAATAAACGGAATCAGGATCGATCATTAGCCCAGCTATCTTGCCGAGTACATCTAGCAGCTCATCATCGCATCCAAGGAAAATCAACCAGTCGCCAGTTGCCAGCGAACAAACCTTGTTCATCGCATCGTATATCCCTTTATCCGGTTCGCTGACCAGCACAGAGATGTAATTCGAATATTCGCTCAATATGCTTAAGGTACTGTCTGTGGATCCCCCATCCACAATAATCAGCTCGATGTTCCTATAAGCCTGACTTACGATGCTGTCCAAAGCACATTTGATGTGCTCAGCCCCGTTATAGACAACCAACCCTATGGATATTTTAGGGGAGCTGCTTTTCATTTCACTGGATAAATCATTTATCACAAACAGTCTATCTAACCTGAATACACCTGTGTAAACATCTGTGCAGCGGTTCATGTCTCATTACTAAGGCTTTTATGAGTAATGCTCGCCGGGCCACCATTCAATATTCAGGAAGTTCGGTAAAAAATTCCATCCACCTGAAGTGTGCGCCCGGAAGCCTGATCAGAAAATACCGGCTTGAACGCCCACAAGGCAAAACCTTCAGCCTCAAGGCGCTCGATCACTTCTCGCCACAAATGTTGCCCTTCGTAAAGCGGCACGAGTGACAGTTCCACCAATATCCCCTTGACGTAGGGCAATGTTTCACGTGCGCCATCCAACACCTGCCATTCAAATCCCTGCGTATCAATCTTCAGGAATGCGGCACGCGCATCCTTCAAGTATTGCCCAGCGACGGTATCCAGTGCTTTTATCGGAACGATCTCTTTCCCTTGATAGGCCGATTCGGGTGCTGCACTTTGATGCGATTCCAGCATGGGCAGGATGGAACTACTTTCAGAATTACCTGCAATATTGATTTCCACTTCACCGTCATGATCACCCAGTGCACATCGCGGGTAAACATTCCACAGGGGATCGCCAGCACTGGATTGCATCAATTCATCATGAGCCTGGGAAAGCGGTTCGAACGACACCATCCTGCCTGCATATCCGCACTGGCGTATTTCTGATGCAAACTGTCCTTTATTGGCTCCAACGTCCAAAACCAAATCGATCTCGAATTTTCGCAGCGATGCGACGATCTGCATTGCCGCGACCTGTGCCGCAGATGGGGGAAGATTCCTGATCCAACAAACCTCGATCCCGAACACATTCCTTAAAATGGCTTTAATTGATTTCTTGATAAAATCCATACACATCACCTTCCCTGACAGGTTTAACCAAGTAATTCCTGAATGACCCTGCCACGCAGCGATTTGACGGAATGCGCCTGTCGAAATGCATCCATCCCTTTGAGCAGCTTGTCATACTCGGCACTCCCCGGACGCGGAACCCGTCCCAGCAAAGCTACAGTTTCTTCATGATCAACGGGCGCCACCACTCCGCATCCGAATTCCGTGACCATTCTGCCGCACCAACCATCTCCATATACAACGACCGGACGGTTGGCCCGTGCCGCGAGGTACAGCACTGCGCTCTCCATCCGCTTGTCCCAAACGTCGTACAGCATCAACAAATAATCCTGTCCGGCTGCCCGTTCCAGCATGTCTTGTTCAGACATGAAACAATTAATGAAGCCGTCAAACCCATTGAGAACTGACAATTGTCCACGCGTTTGGGGCATGTTGAATTCACCGGCAACTGTCAGCTTGCCAATAGAGGCATCTTTCTGAAATGCGGGCACCAGCCACTCGATCCCCTTGCCCATCCTTATTTGCCCAATGATGCCAAATGCCAACGTATCTGAAAATTTCTTTGGATATTGCTGTGGCACATCATCGGGAATCTCAAGTGACGGCAAATTCGTTATTTTCCCGCTATCAACTTTTTTAAATGCGGCACGCCACGCCGCAGCCAACTCCTCGGTTCGCAAATAGAACCTTACCTCAGGTCGCTTCAAAAACCGCCCGATAACAAAACGTTGCCAAGGATTTCTCCTTTCCATAATTACCGGATTTGGCCCGAAAAGGTGCAACACGCTAATTCTTTCGACCGAGAGCCACAGTGAAAACAACGGCCAAAGTAAAGCAAGCACAAAGAGCGATTCGTCAAAAAAGAAGATACGCTGATATTGTCGGCCCTTTAACCTCATTCGCGATAGCGCCAACAATGCCCTGACCGTGTTCGAATCATCGACCGCTGTCGTGACTTCATAACTCTCAACTTCGCCCCACGTCCTTAATCGCTCAACTGAATCGTTGAAATGTCCGACTTCGCCGTTACTGGACACTAAATATTCCACGCGCTCATCCCGACCGATCGCGGAAGCCAAATTGATCAGCGACTGTGCCGGATGACCGATGGCACAAAACCAAGGCTGAATAATCAATAATTTCATTACATCCAATCGGTAAACATTCTCAAGCAAGCCTGCAAACAACCGTACCAGCGCAGGCTGCGATATTAAATGAAAAGCCCCTTGATGCTTTCAACCTTGGCATCACGCGCCTTATTTAATCTTCACTATGGTTCTTCCGCTAACACTCCATTGCGGTCGCAGAACCTTCTTTATTGCCAATTTTACTGTTCCAATCACGTTAGTTTTTAATTCCATGGCCCAGTCGAGGAATTTCGGTTCCTTCGCCTGTGCTCGAATCTCGAAGCCGATTATCGCCAATCGGGAGATTGAAAGAATAATATCTGCATAGTATGGTTTGTAGATATCTTTGGTCACTGTGTGCGGCAAACGATAAATTCCCTGCAAAAGCACCCTGTTCTTGTCGAGAATCCTGATAGCGTGAAAATGGTATGCGACCGCATTGCCCAATGGAAACCGCGTGGCATTCCATGGCGCAAGCAGCAATTCCTTGTTTTGCAATACGTGAACAGTTTCTGCAAATCTCTCCGGCCAATCATCCAGATATTTCTGGTCGGCGAACTTCCCATCTTCACTGCGCGCAAAGCACCACTCAATGCAGCGTTCTTCCCACCACTTCCGCACTGGCTCTCCATTGCGGGTAAACGTCATGAATTGAACACAGTATTGGCCGTAATTAACCGACTCATCATATTCCGGCGCATAGGCGTGATCAGTTATAAGCACCTCCTTTCCGGAAGCATCAAACTCGCGAAAGATCGGCTTTGGATTTTTTCTGAACCACATATCGGCGTCGAGGTAAGTCACGCGAGGTACTCCGGCATCCGCCTCGAAAACAAATCGCGGCGTAAACGGTGTCAGTGTCCAGCAATACTCGCCCTTGCTGCGATCCGGTTTGACTGCCCGCAACTCAGGGGTTTCCAGCTTGCTTAATTGCAGGAGTCGTACATTGGGCAAATCGAGTCTGGTTAGCACTTCGTGTGCCTCATCATCGACACACAATATCCACAAAGTATAATTTCCGGCGTGACGCTCCATGGACACATGCAGCGCGAGCCCTTGAGGCAGGAATAGGCTGTCAAACAACGTGACGTAATGCTCCATCAATCCCCCTGGAATGAATTCACGGCAGCAATGACCAACGCAATATCATTATCCGACATCTGTGGGTGGCAGGGCAGCGAAAGGCATATCGCTGCATGGCGTTCGCTATTACTTAATCCATGAGGATCGCGTGCGATATCCGAACAAGGCTCTTGCTTATGGATAGGAACAGGATAGTGGATCAGCGATTGCACCTGGTGCTGTTGCAAATGGGCCTGCAACTGATCGCGCTGTTCACAGGCAATCACGTATAGATGATAAACATGTGCCGATGGCTGTTCTGGAGGCGCAAGTTGCCGGACAAGTGGATTCTTAATCCTGGCATGGTATGCATCGGCAATCTCGCGGCGGCGTTTCGTAAATTCAGGCAACCACTTCAACCGCTCGGATAGCATGGCCGCCTGAATCTCGTCCAGGCGGCTGTTCATGCCAAGTTCGGGATGCTGGTAGCGGACACTTTGCCCGTAGTTGCGCAGCCGACCGGCGCGTTGCGCAAGCGCCCCGGCATCGCTGACCAACATGCCGGCATCGCCCGGTGCGCCAAGGTTCTTGGTAGGATAAAAACTGTAGGCCCCCGCAGCTCCGAAGCTGCCCGCGACCTTGCCGTGCCAGGTTGCCAAATGCGCCTGCGCACAATCTTCCACCAGGGTGATGCCGCGCTTGCCGCACCAGGCAGTCCATGCGTCCATGTTTCTCACCTGGCCATAGAGATGCACCAGCACCACGGCCCTGGTCCTGGGTGTGATGCAGCGCTCTGCACTTTCAACCGACAGCAACGCTGTTTGCGGGTCTATGTCTGCCAGCACCGGTGTTGCGCCCGCACGAATAATTGCAAGCACGGTGGCAAACGCAGTCATCGGCGTGGTTATGACTTCATCGCCGGAGCCAATATCCAGCGCGCGCAAGGCGATCTCGATGGCATCCATGCCGTTCCCGACACCGACGGCATGAGCCACACCGCAGGCGGAAGCCCACTGCTTTTCGAAGGCCGCCACTTCGTTGCCCAGCACATACCAGCCGGACTCCAGCACGCGCCGCACCGCGCCCTGCATTGCCTCGCGCAATTCAGGCGGCTCAGCCTTGAAGTCGTTCATCAAAATCATATTTCTTTATCCAGATAATGGTCGAGGTGCTCCTGATAATAAATCAGCGTCCGCCCCAAGCCCTCACGCAAACCGACTTTCGGTTGCCAACCCAACTCTTGCGTGATCAGGGAGAAATCGCTGTAGTAGTCTCCGATGTCTATCGCCTTGCGCTCCGGTGGGAAAGGAATCAGTTCAAATGCCCCGCCCAATCCCAGATTGATCATCATCTCAGCCAAAGTCTTCAAGCCTATCACTTCGCTGCTTCCCAGGTTGTATACCTTGCCATTGGCAACATCGCTTGCGCCCGCAAGCAGCATAGCCTGTATGCAATCATCAACGTAGTTGAAGTCGCGCAATTGCAGTCCATCGCCAAAGACCTTGATCGGCTTGCCTTCGATCAACAGTCGCAGCCAGATGCCCAGAAAGGTCTGCCTTGCATCCTTCACGCGCATGCCCGGACCATAGGTATTCGTCAGGCGTAGCGCACAGGCCCGAATGCCATACACATTGTTGTAGAGCAGGTGATACCACTCGCCTGCAAGCTTGTTGATACCGTTGACATCCACCGGGCGGATCGGATGCTTCTCGTCGACCGGCAGGTAATCCGGCTTGCCGTAAAGCTGGCGGGTGCTGGCGAAAACGATCTTGATCCCGGGATTGGTCTTGCGGCAAGCTTCAAGGATACTAAGCTGCGCAGCTGCGTTGATCTCAAGGTCTGTTTGCGGGTCAGCCATCGAATCCAAGTGGCTGGTCTGTCCAGCCAGGTTGAACAGGAAGTCTTTATCCTTGAGCAAATAGGCCATCGCAAACGGATCGCGCACGTCGCACACATTCACGGTAACCTTGTCACGAATGTCCTCGATATTGTATGGATTCCCGCCGTATTGCGGAATGAGGCTGTCGACCAGCGTGACATCCGCCCCCTGAGCTACCAGCGCACGGGCAAGATTGGAACCGATAAAGCCCAGACCGCCCGTGATTAATATTTTTGCGTTGGCATAAGAACTCATGTGCGATCAACTTTCTTTGCCAGCACGATGTTGTCCAGATAGAGATCAGGATTGCGCGGTGTAATTAAGAACAGTAATTCGCCCAGCAGGTTGAATGGTGCCATCAGCAACAGCGTAATGAGAAAATTAATCCGCGCACTCCTGGTTACTGTTTTTTTATAAATATAAGTGATCAATAATTGGAAAATTACACGTATATCGTCCATGGACTTGCGTTGTTCAATAATTTCAAAGCCGTGTTTTTCCAGCAGCGCCCTGATCCCGAATGATGAATATCGCGCAAAATCGTACGGCTGTTCATGCTCATCCCAGACAAAGGGCATCGTCAGCAGTACATTGCCGCCTGGCCCGAGCACGCGAAATACCTCATTCAGAAACTGGTCAGGATTAAACACATGCTCGAATACTTCATTCGCGACCACGGAATCAAATGTTTCGTCAGCAAAAGGGAACAGGTTGCCATCATAGAAGTAATCTGCCTTTTTACTGGCACGGCTTTGCGGACTGTCAATCTCCAATCCGACATATTCATCCGAATGATAAAGATGCGCATAAGGCTTGCTTCCGCAACCCACATCCAGGGTCTTGCCGTTGATATGGCCAGCCAATTCTGAAACATGCTTTGCCAGCCCCTTCCGCGCAAAATAGAAGGGGTTAACCATGATGCCCAGCCACCCCGGAAAGAATGCCTGGCGGTGATAGAAGAAAAATAGGCGGCGATAGATCGCCTTGAGAAGCTTGATCATCTGCGCGACTCCAGCAACATGCCCTGAAATGAAAACCCTAAGCCGTTTGTAGTCTGAACATGCCCTTCAGGACTTAAGTTAGAAGCAACCAAACGCCAATTCTCCTCCAGGTGTTGCTTAAACTTGGATAGCGAAAAAATCCACATCGGGTAACTGGCAGCATAAATGGCAACAGGAACCTTTTGAAGAACCAATTTATCCTTCATGTTTACTGAAAACGGCGTGCGATCGACAATCATGCAAGTTGCCCCAACCATCTTCAATTTTTGCATAAGTTCAATCGGCGACTCCAGATATTGCAAAACACTTGATAGCAAAATTATGTTTGGCTGATTCTCGCTTAGACATTCTTCAATTGATTGATAAAACCGCAACTGCTCATCCTGAATATGCGTCCGCCCCGCATCGATATAGTGCGCCTGCTCCACCACGTTCCAGCGAACCTCCGGCAGAGTCTGCAAGAACTTGCGGTTCTGGAAATAACTGCTCCCCAATGCCCCGCCGAAATCCAGTACATTCAACTTTCCGCCATTTCGCGCAACAGCCCACATCAGCCCCGCAAGCACCGGCCATGAATACTCAATTTCAGCAAAGAGCACAGAATCCCGCTCGAATGCAGCCTCTCCACGCTTGACCTTGAGGGTCGCGGCCAGAACCTTGGCGAGAATGTCTTCTGCATCGTAACCGGTGCATTGGGCGTTGGCTTCTTCCCACGTGGCAAAATCGCCCTCGAAACGAAGCCCACCATCTTGCTGCGGACCTTGCCCCCGACGAATCAAGCGAACAACGGCAGGTGGGAGCCAATCACGCGCCAGCGCTCTTAATGCATTCATCTGCAACCCTTTAACATAGCGCCGGCTTTACGCGTCAACCTTCGCAACCATCCTGTTTGCTTTTGCCTGAAAAATCTTTCGAACGCTTGCCTGCCTTCCTGCGAAGGTTCGACCTTGATGGCGTTGAGGCTGATCGGCGTTTTACTCAATTCGGCATCAAGGCTGGCGGACTCCCCGCAGTGGGTGCCGCTGTTATCGTTGCCAATGTTATGCACCAGACTGCGCCCGGGATATAAGGTCAGCTTGCCAGCCAGGAACGCAGACGCATACCAGCGCACTGCCCATGAGTCATTGGCGCCGTTGATCTGGGCTTCCAGCATTTTGGAAAATGAGTAAGCCCCATTGAAGTCAAAAGCCCGAATCAAGTTGCGACGCTCCAGTTCGTCCAGCAAGAATCGCCCATCGCCATTAAAGCATGTCCAACCGCGTTGCCTGGTCGCCCAACCCCAGCAATCGGCCCCGGGCAAAAAAAATGCCTCCGGTAAAGGTTGGTTAACCGGGTACACATAACCATGGATGCTGACCACCCTATCATCGTCAGCGAACTTCTCCAGCGCCTCGTTCATATAAGTCAGAAAATATTGAGAAGTCACCAAATCATCTTCCAGCACAATGATGCGGCCATACTTGTTAACTGTCGCCGTGACGCCGTCAATGATGGAATTGGCCAATCCGAAGTTTCTGTCCCGCTCAACAACAGTGACTGAACGAAAACCGGAAATCTTTTTGATGTGGTTCCGCACTTCACGCACCGCTTCCGCTTGGGATTCCGTTTTGGACGCATCAGAATAGACAATCAGGTCACTATCTTGAGCCAAAGCATTTTTTTGCAAAGCCTCCACCGTCACACGCAAATGTTCAGGGCGGTTATATACGAAGAGCGCTATCGGTGCGAGACTTGTCATTGGAAATTCTCGAACTTGAACTTCCCGCCGGGGTGAGATTCCCAGTCATCCATCCTTGGCAACCGGGACGGGATAGGCTTGGCTGGCATCTCTTTCATTTGTAGCATTTTCATATCTTCAATTGGATGCTCTCAGGGGCGCAAACCCTGTTCCGCCATAAATTCGTGACTCGCAAAAAATACTGTCTGCACCGCCTTGGCAAATACCGAGTACCCATTCCCGGCCAGGAATTTATAGACGGGGTCTGAAGAAATGCTGCTCAGCGAACTGCTTAGCAATTCAACCAGTATGACCTTGGGCCGGAAGCGTTCCCAATCATTGGATTGCAGCACTTCCAGGTCCAACCCTTCAACATCCACAGACATAAAATCGATCTGCTTGATATTCGCCGGCATATACTTTTCCAACACCTCCCCGAGGGGTACTCCTTCCATCTCTACAACACCGATAATCTTGAAGCTGCCCAGACCATTTCTCTGTTCTGAAAGATTTACGGAAAACCCATTCAGGGCGGGTTCATTGAATTGATAATACTTCAATGATCCCCTCTCCTTAAGGATGGCCATTTCAAGATTGATGTCGCGAGGCCTGGATTTTCTGAATGCCAGCATGCTTGCGGGCATCGCATCAATATTTATTCCGCACCAGCCCCTGCGGTAGAAGGAATAAGTGTTCGAAAAGCGCATCGGATGATGTGCCCCGACATCAATATAGAATCCCTTTGCCTGCTGGCCAAACAACTTATCCAGGATGATATCTTCACCTTCTTGCGAATACGATGGACGCATGTAGGGGTCGTATCGCAAACAATGCGAAACCCGTCGCAACACCCGCTTTACAGACTCCAGGAAACTTCCTGGCAGCTTTCTAACACCATTTCTTGCCTGCATCATTGATTACCCCAACTCGTCCAGTACACGTCCGTACCCTGGCCGAAAGGCCGTGTCTTATCCAACATTCCCCGCCTTAAGCTCGATTGAAGATTTTCCATTCTTTATATGCCAGATCTCATCTGCCATGGCTATGGCTTCCTGGTCATGAGTGATCAGGATCAAAATTCCGTTGTGCATCATTTTCCGGATATTTTGCAGCACCAAATCTCGCGTATTCTTATCCAGCGCGCTGGTGGCTTCGTCAAGGATAAGCACCTCCGGTTTGCGAATAAGTGCCCGCGCGATGCCGATGCGTTGGCGCTGCCCGCCGGATATATTGGAACCCTGATACTCCATTTTGGTCCCTAGCCCATCAGGAAGCGCAGCTACAAAATCTGCCAAACCTGAAGCGTCAATCGCCGTGTTGATTTGCTCGTCAGTGGCTGATGCCCCGAGCAAAACGTTATCGCGGATGGTGCCGGTAAATATGCGTGATTGTTGCTCTACCAGCACGACCCGCTTTCGCAGACTTTCTGGTTGGATTTGCGCCAAGGAGGTACCATTGACGGCTATAACCCCTTGCTGCGGAGGCAGTAGCCCGAGAATTGTGTCCGCAAGCGTTGATTTTCCGGAACCCGATTTGCCAACAACTGCATATATCCGGCCTGCCACGAAGCTGCCTGCCACGTTAGTTAACACATGAGTGTTTTTGGCGTAACCGCAGGCCACATCTGCGAATGAAATGGTTTCGATCGGTTTGTCGAAGGACTGGAATGCAACTGAAGAAATTTTAGTCTCATCTGTAATCAGATCGTTGATATCGTGAGCGGCACGAATATTCGAGATCAATACAGAGCTGGTTGCCACCACCGCGCCCAACGCCCCCAATGCCCGGGTTATCAAGGCGGTTATTGCAATGAAGTAAAGCAGGGGGTGCTCTTGAAGCAGTGAATTTCTTCCTGGCCAAACCCATATGATCCCAACGACAAGCAACGCCAAAGCGGGTCCGGTTTTCATGCCTTGGTTGACCAGGTCTATTTTCAACAATGTTTTTACATAGTTAACTATCATTCCGCGATAGCTTTCAACGATATAGTTTTCCACGGCCATCGATCTTAATGAACGGATCCCGTTGATGGCCTCAATAAAATAGGTATTCAGATCACGCGATTGCGTTGACGAACTGGCGTTGTATGCAACAATGCGTCTCAGCAGCACTGCGCTGGAAATGCTGCTGAGTATGATGAACACAAAGACCGCGTAAAAAATATTATGCGAAAACATGAACACCAATAACAAGCTAACAATGGCTGACAGGATTGAGGTAATCAACTGGCCGAAGTTCAATATGATTGTCCCCGCCCTGAAAGTATCATCGCCTGCCAATGCAACATAATAACCAATGGACCTGTGGTAAATCGCTTCAAGCCTTTCATCGACCATGACTCGCTTGAATACTTTATTACTCAGAAAGGCATGAACCTGCTTGGACAACAGCCCACTCTGCCATGACAGAATATATGTCAGCGAACTGCGCGTGAGTAGCAATACCAGGAACATCCAAATCCAGACCAGGCCATATTCGGATATCCCCAATATTTTCGCCACATGTAACCAAAATGTCCCGACCGCCGGGGATGCTGAAACGTTTCCGGATAATGGGATCATCAGGCTGAAGGTTACGTATTCCAGACATGCCGATATCAAGGTCAGCGACAGGACAAGCCATGCAAGCGGGAATTTTCGGTAGACAAACCCGATAAACTGCGGGAAATAAACCACCATCTTGTGGAGCGTGTAATTGTGGATCATAAGGTGATTCCGTTTACTCGCCACATTTGTGCGGGTTGTTATAAGTCTTCTTCATGCAAGAAGACCTAGGATGTGTTTTGATAGTTTGGCTATATCAAGCTGCCTGGAAGCGAAGTAAGCTTGAACTTCGTCGTCCCCTTCAAGTAACGACAATCCTTCTTCAAGTAATTTATTGGTCAGATAGAATCCCAAGAGTGCGACGCGGTATTCCACCGGCAGTGTTTTGGTGACATCGCGACGCAATGCAAAAACTGCATCGCATTCGTTGAGGTGGCACTTACCCAGTGTTAACTTATTGCCAAATTCGGATGGTGCCCTGATGGGATTGATGTCCAGAAGTTCAAAGCCCATTTGCTCCAGATATTGGCACGCTTCCCAGAATTTTCCCGAGCCTTGATATAACGACTGAGCTAATAACGTACTCTCCATCTCGATACCGACGATTCGATTTTTCAAAAAATACTCATGAGCTCCCTGCAAAATCGATAGTTCTGTTCCTTGAGTGTCAAGCTTGACGAAGATTGGTGGCTCGGGTGATTCCGCTTTGATCACATCGCGCAAGGTTATTGTGTCGATCTCGACGGTTCGCACAGGGAAAAAATAGTCAATCCCTGATTTCTTTACACGATGCTTCATGGCTTCTGGAATTACGGGTTCGAGCAGGCTTGAGCCGCTGTCTACATTAGTCACATATAGTGTTTTCTTGCCACCCTCTCTGCTCAATCCAGTCGTGATGGCCTTCACTTTAGACGGCCATGCCCAGGAATTAATGTACCTGATGTTACTTTCATTAGGCTCAACTGCGATCCATTGTATATGCGCCGACTCCAAGAAAACAAACCAATTCACATGAGGGTAGTAGGATGCGCCAACGTCTATGCAAATTGATTCCGGCAAGCAGGGACTGACTGTTTGAACAAAATAGTTCGGTGTCGTTTTTACCTTGATGAAACGCCTGAGGAACCGCTTGACCGGTTTTGGAATTATGCGTTTTATTAAAGTCCATGAACTCATTTAATCAGTCTCCATATTTTCGATACGATTCCGCGAGGAAGCGAAATAATTTTCCGGTATAGACTCGGATTTGGCGTAGAGATAGCCGGCGCGAAAATAACCTGCAAGGCAATTCTCTCTCCACTTACCACCATTCCACCCCGATGAAATAATCGTCCCCCATCGAAAACTATATAAGTACCCGCTGCCCCTGTCATCACCCGTTCGCGATCCATGAATTTTTGTTCTGTTTCAGAACCCGGAACTACGTCCCAACCCATGTGGGAGTTAAAACGAAGTTCCGCTGGAAGCCTCATAAAGTGCTGCCGAAAACGACTTGAACTCATAGTCTGATGATATGACTTGCCGTAGTAGTCTTTGAGAACTGAATCCTCCAGATGACCCGGGTAGTTCAACACACGTCCAATGATTTCTTGAAGGGCGTTCAGGTGAAGTTCCTCATAGACACCCGGATAACAAGAGGTCGGACCGTTGGCTGTCGTAACATTTGAAAGATAAACGATAGCTTTTGGGTATATTATCGATTCATCGACGTGGGCATACATCGTTTTAGGAGGCACGGATGTATCCAACGTATCCCGCCACCAAGTGGCTTGCGGGACACTTAGCTCAATGGCTAGCCCGCCAACTCGACAATCAAAACCCATGTAGGCGCTTACTGTACCCAGTACGCCCTGGGCTCTAAATTCATCGTTCAATATCTCGACAATCTGACCTACGATTGGGACACTGTTTGCACTCAGGTCTTCACGCTTAAGCTGCCCTTGCGCCGCCCGGCTCCGAAATTCATTAATCTCGGCCGAACTGATATCCATAATCCTGGAAACGGCGGCTGCACCAATCTCACCAAAGAAATGGCGATCTGTCTTCAGTGCCGTCACACGCGCTTCTTGACTCCTTTCCTGATATTTGGACTTGTTTGCCAATTGATAATAGCCAAGTTCTTCATTAAGCAGCCTGAGAGACTGGCCTTCCAATTCATCCAGAAACATGCGTTCATATTCGTCATTGGTTTGCAACCTCATCTCACCAAAAATTTCATTGGCTTGCGCTGCCAATTTAATCTTTGCAGCTTCAAATAGCGCATCTTCCTCAAGACCGCCATTGGCAACAGATTTGTAGTTTGTATCGAAAGCAGCTAATTTGGCTAAATCGATCCGATATGGTTTTCCCGGGAAAGAAAAGGCCGGGTGGCTTGAATAATTTTCTTCCAGATAATTAGTCGTACTCATGGTTTGCTCCTGATATCAAGCATGCTCGTTTGTTGTAATAACTCCAGCCAATCCGGAAATGAAAGCATTAAAACCACGCAGCGCTGAAATATTCCCCAACGATTCATCCAACATTTGATTGTTTAATGCAGGATCACCGCAGTCATTGCGCAACTTTGCAACCGCATCCAGCAGCGATTTTTCTTCGGCACCTGAATTCAAATTGTGCATATAGTAAAAAATCAGGCTTTGCCGTTTCATTGCCGGTTTATCAAAATTCAATTGGCCTGATTCTTTTAACAACTCGGCGTATTCGGTTTTGTTCTTTGCCGTTTTACAAAAATCAAAACTGATGTGCGGGTTATCTCCACAGCCTATCGTCGGCACCCCAAGATAGGCCATTTCGTGGGCAACAGTTCCATAAACAGTCACTGCGCAAGCCAACCCCGCCTGGGCCAACTGTTTATTGGTGATATTAGGCGAGATCATTCGAATAGCTGGATACCGACGTATCAGATCATTGAGGACACCACTGCTCAAGTCGATCTGATTGGGGTGCGGCTTGATAAAGAAGTGGGTGTTAGCTTGCTCGAGAGTTTCAATAGTGAAACATGCCCATTCCCAAAAGTCCGGAAACACCATATCCCGGTACACATGCGGGCTATCAAAGAAGTCGTGCAAAAAAATAACTGCGGCACCTCGCACATCAGGCACCGGCTCCTCGGTTTCAGCATAGGCGGATTTTTTCATGTACGCGGTGGCGCTATCAATTGTCCCTGACATGCGTGCCGCCAAGGCAGCCTCGGCTTCTGCGAGTTTCTGATCATGATTTTCCAGCATGGAAAACCTATCCGCATAATCATCCGTATTTTTGGTATGCGTCCAATCCGTCAGTGTCAGTTCTTTCGCGGGTTCCTGGTAATTGCCAAACGAGAACACCCGGACGCCATGCTGCAATGCAACACGCACCGCTATGCCATGCTGAATATAGCTGCTATAAGAAGTTAAAAACAGTTTTGGCCTGACTCGGGGAAAATAATATTTTGCCCGGCGTATGTCGCGGTAAGCCTGCCAGATTATAAGCCACAAATAAGTATCTTCAAGATCAACGGTGGCCGCGGGCTTGAAGCGCAAGTATGAGTCATTTACCAAATCACCTACTGGAACCTCATCTATGGCAAGGGAATTAAGCGCATCATTGTTATACAGGCCGCGCCAACATTTAACCGCCCTAAATGCGTCTATTGCATCGCCGAACGGAAATCTCAAGCCGGTACTGCGATAACCGACGCAGTCACAAAATGACTTGTACAGACCTACCCATTTTTTTCCCACCAGTCCATTAATGAATCGGACGTGCAAAAATCCCTTCAGGGAACCGGATTCCCCCGATCGCAGACTGTTCAGCACAAACTGTTCGACGCGAATGGGGCATTGTTCGCGCAAGGAGGTGATCACCCGTCCGAACAATGAAAAGTAGTATATGTCTTCGACGCACTGCACCAGTACCACATCCCTGGTGCCTGAAGCTGGCCGGTGCATTTTCTTGAAATACTGATATACACTCTTTTCATGGGAATTTGGCACCAGCAATCCGGACAGGATGTATGGGAACAGCAGCCATCTCTTGATCATCCGCACCATAAGATTCACCCGAGCAAATCCCATGTAACCGCAGTTCCGCGCTTCGCATCGCGGGCAATACGCTTGCCTAGCAGCTGCTCGATGAATTTGGTGGGCAGACCGAGCCCCGGTCTGATCGCGCGCAGATTTTCGCGCGTCAGCACTTCCCCCGCCTTCATATCTTGTACGACGTAGAGCGAGCGGCGGAACACCACAGATTTTTTCTCCGCCTCGGTTGCACCATAGCTCACTCGCCCAAGCGCCCGCCACGCACGCTCGGTTTCCACCACGAGCTGCGCCATCTCGGCGGGTTCCATGGAGAAGGTACTGTCCACCCCGCCATCGGCGCGATCGAGCGTGAAGTGCTTTTCGATGACGGTTGCCCCTAACGCCACGCTGGCCACCGAAACGCCCACGCCCATCGTGTGGTCGGACAAACCCACTTCGCAATCGAACAACTCGCGCAGATGTGGAATGGTCAGGATGTTGGTGTTTGCTGCGGTGGCCGGGTAGGTACTGGTACATTTGAGCAGGATCAGGTCCTTGCAACCCGCCTCCCGCGCGGTTCGCACAGTTTCATCCAGCTCGGCCACCGTGGCCATGCCGGTGGAGATGATCAACGGCTTTCCGGTAGCAGCCACGCGGCGAATCAGTGGCAGGTCGGTATTCTCGAACGAAGCGATCTTGTAGCACGGAACGTCTAGGCTTTCGAGGAAATCCACCGCCGTGTCATCGAACGGTGTACTGAAAGCGATGATGCCCAGTTCGCGCGCCCGATCAAATATCGGCTTGTGCCACTCCCAAGGTGTATACGCCTCACCGTAAAGTTTATAAAGCGAAGTGCCCGCCCACAGACTGTTGGGGTCGCTAATATGAAACTCACGCTCATCCAGGTCGATCGTCATGGTGTCGGGCGTATAGGTCTGAATCTTCAGCGCATGGGCGCCGGTTTTGGCTGCCGCCTCGATGATTTCCAGCGCGCGTTCCAGCGAACGGTTATGGTTGCCGGACATCTCGGCAATGATTAAAGGAGCCTCGGTTTGTCCGATAAGTTTGTCAGCGATCCTGATTGATCCAGTCATATTCAATGCAGCCTTTTTGAGTAATCGGCGGATTTCATTTTGTATCCAGCCTTGATAAAGAATTTCATTGAACGGTCATTCTCACCAAGCACTTGAGCATGAATTATGCGGGTCTCTGGATGTTTCGCTGCCAGCCAACGCTCGGCACTGTGCAATAAATCCAGCCCAAGGCCGGATGATGCCTTTTCCGGGGTAAGGTATATCGAGACTTCCGCTTCGTCATCCTTTGCATCGAAACGAACGACTCCTATGGGCACCCCTGCCTTTTCGCCAATGAGCAGCCATTTTTTTGAATTGGACAGTACCGAAGCGAACCACTTTTGGTGTTCCTGCCACGCAATCACATCAGTGTTTCGTGAAACTTCTCTGATGCCGGGGTGATTGCGCCAGTTAAACAGTTTCTCTGAATCATCCGGTGTCGCCAACCGAATCTCAATCCCAGCAGACGCCATGCTTGCGACGACCCGTAACACCCCCCGGCCATCTACAGCTTGCAAGCAATTGCGGGAGATATGATGTCTTATATAACCATTCTCGATTAGTGCCCGAGCATGTCTTTGAATCGTGAACTTCAAATCTTCTTGAATTTCTGGAAAGTACAGCAACCCTTCCTGTGCTGCATCTGCCACCTGTTTTTGCTGGTTGTCTGCCGCGCAAAATACCAAAGTGGGCAGTCCCAGGCAGCAACGCTCCCACGTTGCAATGCCCCCTGCGCCAATCGCCAGATCGGCTGCCACCATCAGCTCCGCCATCTTGTCGGTTTGTATATGGCAAATGAATCCATGCTGTACACATGCTACTTTGATTTGTTCGCGGCAAGGGTGCTCTGCGCCTATCACCACATCGACACGGATATCCGCAAGATCAATCTCGGCCTGCACTTCAATCGCGCGTCCCGTGAAGTTGTCGGCATCCACGCCGCCAAAAAACACCAGCACTCGCTTGACCGGCCCTGTGCGCGGCTTGGCCTGCTCGTGCAGTTTCCTGAATTCGTCTCGCAGCAAAGCATAGTGCGGGCCAAGCAACAATTGGCAATGCGCAGAGACTTTACCGTTGTATCGGGTTTCCATATCCGCATAGAGATTTTGATCCAGCAATATGTCGCAATCATGCTGGCGGTCAGCGATGTCATCGATAGCCAGAATCTTCTTGGCCGACTGCCGGAGCATAGACTCCCAACGGGAGTCCAGCGCGTAGTGATCAACGATGAGCCAATCCCAAGACCCATCGGACAATGCCTTTACGGTATCCGCTGCATCCTGCGCCTGACTGACCCCAAGCCAGTGGGCATGTGCAAGCTCATCCATTGCCACATCATTTTTGGCGCTATCAAGCAATGCAAACTCATGTCCTTTTACCGCCAACATGCTGCGCAAGTGTTCAGGCAGGTGGCGGCTGACGAAGCGAATCTGTGCGCCACGCTGTTTCAATCTGTCCGCCAAGGTCAGGCAGCGCATGAAGTGCCCCGTGCCGATTTGGCTGGAGGCATCTACTCGGAATGCAATGTTTTGCGCGACCATCCCTAAATCTTTCTGCCCATGATGATCGGCGCAAGAATCTCCGCCCGCACCCAGTCTTCCTGAGTATCAATATCCTGTACGCGCCAGCGTGGTATCACAACCGGAGTGGAGTGCCTGTCAAAAATGCGTTTACCCTCTATCCAGGCTGATGGTCGACCCCAGTAAAATTGTCCGGCATCATGCAGTACTGTCGGCAAGTCCTGCGAGCGAGTCAAAAAATGTTCCGGGAAGAACATTTCTATTTCCCCCTCGGCGGTCTGTTTGAATGAACGAAATATCGGGGCGGCAAAATCGGTTACGGTGAATGCGTAAGCCCAATCACCCGACTCAAGGACTTCCAATCCCCGCATGAGATCAGCCACCTGAACAAAAGGCGCTGTCGCATAAATGCAGCACACCGCATCCACATCGAGTCCTTGTTCTAAAGCCCATTGCGTTGCATGGGAGATGACTTCGGTGGTTCCGGCATAGTCATTAGACAATTCGTCCGGCCGCATGAAAGGTACCTCTGCACCCCATTGTTTAGCCAGCTCTGCGATCTCTGCATCATCCGTAGAAACAAAAACGCGATCAAACAAACCCGAAGCTTTTGCCACTTCAATCGACCAGGCAATCATCGGCTTGCCTGCAAACGGCTTAATGTTCTTGCGTGGAATACGCTTGCTACCACCGCGCGCAGGAATCACAGCGATTCTCATGCGCTAACCGCCTTTCGCAATGTCGACACTACCTGATCTTGCTGTTCATCCGTTAATCCTGGATACATCGGCAAACTGATCGCTTCGGTGTAATACTGTTCCGCCTCAGGACAGAGTCCGTCCTTGAAACCCAAGTTTACGTAATACGGTTGGCGGTACACCGGTATGTAATGCAGGTTCACGCCTATACCCGCAGCGCGCAGCGCTTCGAAAACCCCGCGTCGAGTCTTGCCGATTTGGTTGAGTTTGAGGCAAATCACATAAAGATGCATGCCTGAATAGCCGTACGGGTGCCGCCAGGGCGTGATCACCGGCAGATCAGCCAACAGTTGATCGTAACGCTTGGCGATGGCGTGGCGCTTGGCGACGAAGTCATCCAGCCGCTGCATCTGGCTCAAACCCAAAGCGGCTTGAATATCGGTCATGCGGTAATTGAACCCCAGTGCTATCTGCTGGTAGTACCACGGACCATCCGGCACATGGGTCATCTCGCTCTCGTCGCGGGTGATGCCGTGGCTGCGCAACAACTGCATGTGCCTAGCTGATTGTGCATCTTTGGTCAGCGCCATGCCGCCTTCGCCGGTGGTGATGATCTTGACCGGGTGAAAACTGAATACGGTGATATCACTGTAGCGGCAATTGCCAATAGGTTCGTCCCGATATTTGCCGCCGATGGCATGCGAGGCATCTTCGATGATTTTGAATCCATAACGCTGGCTCAGGGCATGGATACCAGCCATGTCACAGGGTTGGCCGCACAGGTGTACCGGGATGACCACTTTGGGCAAACGTCCCGATTTTTCCGCCTGCGCCAATTTTTCTGCCAAGCGTTCCGTGCTCAGGTTGTAAGTGTGCGGGTCTATGTCCACAAAATCGACATCCGCACCACAATATAGCGCGCAGTTCGCACTGGCCACGAAGGTGATCGGGCTGGTCCAGACGACGTCACCCTTGCTTACCCCCAGTGTCAGGCAGGCAATGTGCAGTGCAGAGGTAGCGCTGTTGACCGCCACCGCATGCCCAACACCACAGTAGTCAGCCACTGCTTTTTCAAAGGCGGGCACTGCAGGACCCTGGGTGAGGAAATCCGAGCGCAGCACATCCACCACCGCCTGGATGTCGGACTCAGAGATGTCTTGGCGGCCGTAGGGAATCATCGTTTCAGATATTGCCAACCTTGGCACGATTCTGTTCTATCCATACGCGCAAGGTGTCCGCGCTCATCCAGTCAGAATTGTTGTCTGAGCAGTAGGTGAAATCGGGCGCAACTTTTTGCCCATTTTTGATGCGGGCCGGGTCTGAACTCCAACTGTGGATCGCCGGCAGAATCTTGTAGTGCTCGTCATATTCGTAAGTGTGATGCGCATCCTCCGGGCTGATCATCTGCTCGTGAAGCTTTTCTCCGGGACGGATGCCGACGATGTCATGGCGGGCACCAGGTGCAACCGCCGTGGCAATATCGGTCACTTTCATGGAGGGGATTTTCTTCACATATATTTCGCCGCCGACCATATCCTCAAAAGCATGCCAGACCAAGTCTACGCCCTGCTCCAGGGTGATCATGAATCGGGTCATGCGCGGATCGGTGATCGGCAGCACGCCTTTGTTGGCTATCGAAAGAAAGAAGGGAATCACCGAACCGCGCGACCCCATGACATTGCCGTAACGTACCACTCCGAAACGGGTTTCGTGTCCACCGGCATAAGCGTTGCCCGCAACGAACAGCTTGTCCGATGCCAGCTTGGTGGCGCCATACAGGTTGGCCGGGCTGCTGGCCTTGTCCGTGGACAAGGCAACAACCCGCTGCACGCCCTGATCGATACACGCATCGATCAGGTTCATCGGGCCGATGATGTTGGTCTTGACGCACTCGAAAGGGTTGTATTCCGCCGTGGGCACGATCTTGGTGGCCGCCGCATGCACAACGAAGTCGACGCCATGGAGCGCGCGCGCAAGACGGTCCTTGTCGCGGACATCGCCGATGAAGAAGCGCACACGCTTGTCATCGCCATACAATTTGGCCATCTCCCACTGCTTCATTTCATCGCGCGAGAAGATGACTAGGCGGCGCGGGTTGTATTTCGCCAGCGTGAGCGGAACGAAAGTGTGCCCGAACGACCCGGTGCCGCCGGTAATCAGTATCGATTTATCATTTAGCATTGCAGCCTTCCCATATTAAATCGTTCAAGCCGGACGGCGCATTGGTCACCGCCATCATCGGGAGTGCTCTCGTCACACTCTCGGCGCAAAACTGCCCGGATGAATGCCGTTGTGCAGCTTCGCCTGTTGTTTCAAATGCAAAGGAATCCGGGTGGTGGATATCGCCTGGGTTGGAAGCACAATAATGGCGCACTGCCCTGCCTGTTTCGATGACGAAAACTGCTTGATTGGTAAACATGGTGATTATTTTGCCCCTTTGCTGGCCGGGGCTTTGCCGCTTTGCAGCGCATTAACTTGCCCGGCTTCTTCGCGCAATCCCTTGATCTCTTTGGTCAACGCCTCATGCTCCGCGATCTTGATCTTGAGGAACTGCACGGTGATCCTGGCTTTTTCCTCTATGCCTTTCGGCGTCAGCAAGTAGGCATAGCCCTTCTTGTTCTTGCTGTTGCGGAAATTGTTGGCTTTCACCAGGCCTTTCTCGACCAGGGCCTGGATGCAATAATTCACCCGCCCCAGGCTGATGCCCAGCTCTCCGGCCAGTTCGCGCTGGCTGATCTCCGGATTGGCCTCCAGGCGTTTCAAAATCTTGTAGCGGTATTCGTCGCTTAACATGGCAATGCGGCTCACCTTTTTCGTTCAGGCATTGAACGTGTTCAGCAATTGAACGATAATTTTGCGGCTGAGTCAAGTATCAAGTCAGGTACAAGGTACAAGGTACAAGGTACAAGGTACAAGGTACAAGGTACAAGGGGCAAGGGGCAAGAACGGCTAATGCGACCAACTAAAATTCACCCTAATCCTCATGAAGCCTTTCTTTGGATCATTGAAGTGCTTGGGTTAACCGAAATCAATATATTCTGTTAAAGCAGTCTGTACGGATTTAACGTCTTTGGGTGATAGATGTCCGACAATCTTCAAAACCAGGTTCTGATCCAGAGTGAATAATTTCAAGCGTAACTGGCATGCCAGTTTCAGCCCGGCCTTTTGCCAATTGGTTAACGTAACATCACTGGGCCAAACGTTATCAGTGGTCGTTGTAATCATGGCCAGCACAATTTGATCGTGTTGCTTATTAAATTTTTCATTGGAAATTACTAATGCCGGACGCCGCTTTGTTGCATCACGATGCGTGAACGGAAAAGGTACAGCAACCACGTCAAACGCCTTAAAGGTCACGCCACGCCTCCTCGTCCTGAGGCGAGTTCCACTCGGATAGTGTCTCCTGCAAAGCCGATAACTCTGCGCCGACTGTCGGATCGATACGCTTAATGGTGATCCGGTTGTTGCTATCCAGATCGAACGCCAGCATATCGCCCTCCCGAATATGGGCGGCATCCCTGATACGTTTGGGAATTGTTGCCTGACCTTTGGCCGTAACGCGTGCAAGCTCCATAGTTTTCTCCGTTAATTATAACTGGTGGAAATTTACTACTTTTACTACTTTCCGTCAAATATGCATCTCAAGGGGCAAAGGACAAGGGGAGAGGGGACGAGTAAATATAGGATGGTGCGCGTATTCCAATCAAACCCGCCATCTGCTTTGATGCGGTTCCGCCATCAGGTTTGGACTTGACCCGCTTTTGTAGACATTTCTCAGCTTCCAGTTTGTAGCTTTTCGAACGCCATTGGACTCAGCTGGTTTAAATAACTGTGTCTGCGGATTCGAGTGTCATAGCAATTCCCCTTCTTGAAATGCGATATCGTGTATAGGCAAGCGCATCAGATTGGGTGCACTGAGCAGCACATCTACCTTTCGTCCGTTCATGGCACGCGATACCAGCCCCGACAATCGTGCGGCCATGAGTGCAGGGTTATCCACGGGTTCCGTCAGTTCAAGCATGATGTCAAGGTCTCCCCCGTGTGCAGTGTCATCGAGCCTGGAGCCAAACACCCGCACGCGAGATTGGTTTCCCGCCACTTGTTTGGCGAGTTGACGAATAGCCTGGATTTGATGCTCAGTCAGGCGCATGGCTTTTGAAATCAATTCGAATCATTTTATGGCAGACTTTACCCGTGTTCGGGTCTGGATTTTGGTAGCCACTATATCACTACACCGTTTGCCCTGATGCTCTTCGACAGGTTCCAGGACAAGTTTCGCCAGGTTCAATTCAAACGGGTTTCCCTTTCCCCAACCCTCTACCTCGCAGGGAGAGGGTACCTTGTCATTGCAACAAGGCTTCAGCTGCGAGCGAAGCGCGGCAGAGGCGAAGCCGGCGCGGCAATCCAGAATACCAAACTGCTGGACTGCTTCACTTTGTTCGCAGTGACGGCATTTTGAATCCCCTCACTTCGTTTGGAGTGACGGCATTTGGTTTCTGAGGTTACGGATGGTTTTCCATTCGTCGGCGGACTTGATCAGCCCCAGACGCTCTGCCCTGTCAAGGTTGACAGTGACGCATCTTTTGGCACCCGGTAAGGAGAAATTAGAACCTAGCACGTCATACCCGCGAATTCAGGGAAACCAGAATGCCCCGTCATTGCGAGAAGGCGCAGCCGACGCGGCAATCCAGATGGTTTAAACAAAGGCGCCTTTGTTTTACTGGATTGCTTCACTTCGTTCTCAATGACGGCATTTTGAATCTCCGCACCTCGTTCGCAGTGACGGCAAGGGTGTCATGAATTATAAAAGTATCAATAATCAGGCAAACAGTTCAGCTTCGGCCAGGAGTTTGCCTTGACCATCCTTGGCGGAAACCATCGGGGTCGTCTGCAGCTTCCAGTCTATCGCCAGCGCCGGGTCATCCCAGCGGATGCAGCGCTCGTGCTCGGGAAACCAGTAATCGGTGGTCTTGTACAAAAACTCCGCGGTCTCGGTCAGGACGCTGAAGCCGTGCGCGAAACCTTCCGGTATCCACAGCATCAGCTTGTTCTCGGCCGACAATTCCACCGCGACATGCTTGCCGAAGGTCGGCGAGCTTTTGCGGATATCCACCGCGACATCGAGCACCGCGCCCTGCACCACGCGCACCAGTTTGCCCTGCGGCTGCCGGATCTGGTAGTGCAATCCGCGCAGCACGTTTTGCGCGGAACGCGAGTGGTTGTCCTGCACGAAATCGACATCGCGTCCGGTCAGCTCGGCAAACCTGCGCCGGTTGAAGCTTTCGAAAAAGAATCCCCTGTCGTCGCCAAATACCTTAGGCTCGATGATCAGCAGGTCGGGTATCGCGGTATGGATGACCCTCATTTGAGTTTGCCTGCTGTGTTGTAGCCCAGCAAAGAACGCAATTGACCAATCGCCAACTCATTCAGCGTCTTCAGCCGTTCTGGTTGCGAAAGGGCTTGGCGAATAAACGCTGCGTTCAGACTCTCGAGATTGGAGAGAACGACAAGTTGTTCGACGGTTGCGGCATCCCGAATGTTGCCGGGTTGATCCGGGTTTTGCTCACGCCACTCTTTTGCAGTCATGCCAAACAGTGCGACATTTAGCAGGTCGGCTTCGGACGCGTAGATGTAACCTGTTTGCGCTGGTGTGATGCTGTGCGGGATGATGGTTTCCTTGATCGCATCGGTGTGTATTTTGTAGTTGATTCTGGCAAGGCTGCGTTTGATGTCCCAGCCCAGTTCAAGCTTGACGGCTTCTTCTTCCTTGAGCCGCTGAAACTCTTTGATCAGATAGAGTTTGAACTCTGCCGATACCCAGGATGCGAATTCAAAGGCGATATCTCTGTGGGCGTAGGTACCGCCGCCGCGGCCAACGGTACTTTTGATGCCGATAGCTCCCGTAGCCTCAATCCATTTATTGGGCGACAGAGTGAAACTATTGGATCCAGCCTGAAGTTTAAAGGAGTCGAATTCGACCCCTTTGAATGCAGCATTGTTGATCTTTTCCCACAATCCCAGATATTCGACAGTAGATCGATTACGCAACCAGTTTTTGACGACATCTTTGGGTTCGTCAGGATTGCGAACGCGGGCTATGTCGGTTAATGAGATGAAATCATCGTCATTGTCTCTGGTCAGAGACACGAGGGTATCTTGAACGATCAGCTTTTTCAAGGTTCCCCCCCTTCCTTGAGCACCCGCATCAAATAGGCGCCATAGCCGCTCTTGAGCAGCGGTTTTGCCAACTTCTCCAGTTGCGCGGCATCGATGAATCCCAGGTGATAGGCAATCTCTTCCGGGCAAGCGATCTTGAGTCCCTGGCGGTGTTCGATGGTCTGGATGAACTGGCTGGCTTCGAGCAATGATTCGTGCGTGCCGGTATCCAGCCACGCATAACCGCGCCCCATGATCTCGACGGCCAAAGCGCCGCGCTCGAGATAGATGCGGTTCACATCGGTGATTTCCAGTTCCCCGCGCGGCGAGGGCTTGAGATCGGCGGCGATGTCGACGACGCTGTTGTCGTAAAAGTACAGGCCGGTGACAGCGTAGCTGGACTTGGGCTTTGCGGGTTTCTCTTCCAGCGAGACGGCGCGCCCGTTCGAGTCGAATTCCACCACACCGTAGCGCTCCGGGTCGCGCACATGATAGGCAAACACGGTCGCACCGGTGGTGCGCTGTGCCGCATGTTTCAACTGATCCTGGAACGAATGCCCGTAAAAGATGTTGTCGCCCAGCACCAGCGCGGAGGGATGATCGCCGATGAAGTCACGCCCGATGATGAAGGCTTGCGCAAGTCCTTCCGGCGCGGGTTGCACGGCGTATTGCAGGTTCAGTCCCCATGCGCTGCCGTCGCCCAGCAATTGCTCGAAGCGCGGCGTGTCCTGCGGTGTGGAAATAATCAGGATGTCGCGTATCCCCGCCAGCATCAGCGTGGACAGCGGATAGTAGATCATCGGCTTGTCGTAGATCGGCAACAACTGCTTGGATACCGCCATCGTCACCGGGTGCAGACGCGTGCCGGAGCCGCCTGCGAGGATGATGCCTTTTCTGGCAAGCGGGGAAGCGTTCATGCAAAGATTCCTTGGTTGTGCTGGCAAACTGGTGGTGTTCCGGTGCGACAGGCCGTATGCATTTTTACCCTCTCCCTAACCCTCTCCATTGCAGCGAGAGGGGATATTGAATTCGATAAATGATCTTGTTCATGATTGGGCTTGCCCGGTATTTTGGCTGCAGAACATTTTGTAAGTCTGCGCGATGCCTTCCTTCAGGCTGGTTGTCGCCTTCCATCCCAGACCCTGGATTTTAGACACATCCATCACCTTGCGCATCGTGCCATCCGGCTTCGAGGTGTCCTGCAAAAACTTGCGCTGGTAGCCGACCACAGCGGCGACCGTTTCCGCCAGTTCGCGGATGGTCAGGTCTGTACCGGTGCCGATGTTGATCAGCGGGCATTGCGACGGCGCGACCAGCGCATTGTAGCGTTCGTCATCCAGCGTGGCGAGGAACACCAGCGCATTCGCCAGGTCGTCCACATACAGGAATTCGCGCTTCGGTTTGCCGCTGCCCCAGAGGATCACCGAGGACTGGGGACTAAGGGCTGAGGACTGAGAACCGATTCCGAGCATAGCTTTTACATCTTCGGGGATTTTTCCGAGCATAGCCTCGTCGCGCGCGATGCCTGCCAGGTCACCCTGCTGTGCCAGCTTGGCGAGATGAAATTTGCGGATCAGCGCGGGCAGCACATGGGAGTTGTTCAGGTCGTAGTTGTCGCCCGGCCCGTACAGATTGGTCGGCATCGCCGCCAGCCATTTCGTGCCGTATTGTCGGTTGTACGACCAGCACATCTCAACGCCGGCGATCTTGGCCAGCGCATAGGGCCGGTTGGTCGCTTCCAGCGGGCCGGTGAGCAGGTATTCTTCCCTGATCGGCTGCGGGCAATCGCGCGGGTAGATGCAGGAGCTGCCGAGGAAGATCAAACGATCTACGCCGACTGAGTGTGCCGCGCGGCAGATGTTCGCCTCGATCAGCAGATTGCTCATCAGGAAATCCACCGGGTAGGTGTTATTGGCCAGGATACCCCCGACTTTGGCGGCGGCCAGAAACACGATCTCCGGTTTTTCCTGTTCGAAGAATCTTTGTGTCGCGGCCGCATCTTCCAGATCCAGCTCGGCATGGGTGCGCGTCACCAGGTTCGTATAGCCTTGCCTTTGCAATTCGCGCACAACCGCGCTGCCGGCCAGGCCGCGATGGCCGGCGACGTATATCTTAGATTCAAGGGACAAGGTCATGATTTAAGGTACAAGGTACAAGGGGCATAACTTCAGGTGAAAGATTCAAGGGGCAAGGCTCAAGGAGAAAGATTCAAGGTGCAAGGTACAAGGGAAAAGCAAAAACAACAGGTTTTCTTTCCTGTTGTGCCTTGCTTCTTGCAACCTGTTTTGAGTCTTGTACCTTTCATCTTGCATCTTTTATCTGTCTAGGTTTATTTAAAACGAGCACGGACGGTGCGGATCAATCCGTACAGCATTTTCGATATTTCTTCGCATTCGTCTATCCAGCCTTTCCCGATTTCATTTTTGATATAGCCAATTTCCATTCCTAATGTAAACTTGGGTTCTGAGTTCTCCAGCCGAGCCTTTAGCGTAGTTCAAAAAGTTCGCGAGTTCCTTGTCAGAGTTTCTCTCATAGCCTTCAGCAAGGTTCGACGGTATCGAAAGTCCAGCACGCGTGATCTGATCCCGAAACCCGAAGTCTTTCAAGTCGGCCATTGCCTTGTACAAATCTGCGCTCAAGCGGGCTGACCTCTTCCATACATCCAGTTCTTCAAATCTAGCCATACGAATTCAGGTACAAGTGCAAGGTTCAAGATGCAAGTAAAAGCAGAAGCAACCGGGTGGCTTGCACCTTGCATCTTGTCTCTTGCATCTTTTACCTGTCTTTATTCATGGTAATCGTAGGCCGTGAAACCGTGCTTCTTGACCAGTTCATCGCGCTCGGCGGACTTGAGGTCTTCGCGCACCATCTCGGCCACCAGTTCGTGGAAGGTGATCTTGGGCGTCCAGCCCAGCTTTTGTTTGGCCTTGGTCGGGTCGCCAAGCAGGGTCTCGACTTCGGTGGGCCGGAAGTAGCGCGGATCGACCTGGACGATACACTTGCCGGAAGCGTCATGGCCTTTTTCGTCCACCCCCTTGCCTGACCATTTGACGCTGATGCCCAGCTCCTTTGCGGCGATTTCGACGAACTGGCGCACGCTGTATTGCACGCCGGTGGCAATGACAAAGTCTTCCGGATGATCCTGTTGCAGCATCAGCCATTGCATCTCGACGTAGTCCCTGGCATGCCCCCAATCGCGCAACGCATCAAGGTTGCCGAGGTAGAGGCAATCCTGCAGCCCTAGCTTGATGCGCGCCAGCGCGCGGGTGATCTTGCGCGTGACGAAGGTCTCGCCGCGCACCGGCGATTCGTGGTTGAACAGGATGCCGTTGCAGGCGTACATCCCGTATGCCTCGCGGTAATTGACGGTGATCCAGTAAGCGTAAAGCT
>JAJZEQ010000232.1 GCA_021851345.1 Pseudomonadota bacterium | reverse complement strand
GTGTGGAGGTTCGAGTCCTCTTCTGGGCACCAGTACAAAATATGGCTCGCGCAAGCGGGCCATTTTCATTTTCAAACATATTCCAATTCTATTTCGAAGGTCAAACAAGGCGGCGACGAGCAAACGACGCAGACAGTGCTAATGGCACGGCTAGGAGTTTGCGAGGAAGCCAACGCAGTTTCACCGATGACATGGGATTGGAATTATTCGAACGGATGGCGCAGCACAATGGTCTCATCCCGGTCCGGCCCGGTCGAAACCATGTCGACCGGCACGCCGCATACTTCCGCGATGCGTTCCAGGTAGTTGCGCGCAGCCTTGGGCAGTTCTTCATAGTGCTGCACGCCCAGGGTGCTTTCACGCCAGCCCGGCATTTCTTCATAAACCGCCTGACAATCCGCCAGCGCATCCGCGCCAGCCGGCAAAATGTCACTGTCGACACCATTGATGCGGTAGCCCACAGCAAGGCGCACGGTTTCCATGCCATCCATCACGTCCAGTTTGGTCACGCACAATCCGGACACGCCGTTGATCTGGATCGAGCGCTTGAGCGCCGCCGCATCGAACCAGCCGCAGCGGCGCGCGCGTCCGGTGGTGGCGCCGAATTCATGGCCGCGCCTGGCCAGGCCCTCTCCGATAGGGTCGCGCTTGTCCACCGCGTCGTACAGCTCGGTCGGGAACGGGCCGGAACCGACGCGGGTGGTGTAAGCCTTGGTGATGCCCAGCACATAGTGCAGCATCTGCGGCCCCACGCCCGCTCCGGCACAGGCCGCGCCGGCGATGCAATTGCTCGATGTGACGAACGGATAGGTGCCGTGATCGATGTCCAGCAATGCGCCCTGCGCGCCTTCGAACAACAGGCTGTTGCCGGCCTGGTTGGCTTCATACAGGGCGCGCGGCACGTCCATCACCAGCGGCTTGATGCGCGCAGCCAGCGCCAGCGTATCGTCCAGGGTCTTCTGAAAATCCACCGTTTCGGCATGGAAATAATTCTTCAGCACGAAGTTGTGGTAGTCCAGCACCTCGCCCAGCTTGGCGGCGAAGCGCTCGCGGTAAAAAATATCCTGCAAACGTATCGCGCGGCGCGCCACCTTGTCTTCATAAGCCGGTCCGATGCCGCGCCCGGTGGTGCCGATCTTCGCATCGCCTTTTGCCAGCTCGCGCGCTTTGTCGATCGCCTCGTGGTAGGGCAGAATCAACGGGCAGGCTTCGGATATTTTCAGGCGGTTATAGACATCGATCCCGGCCTGTTGCAGCTCGTCCATTTCCTTGATCAATGCGGAAGGCGACAGCACCACACCGTTGCCGATGTAGCACATCACATGGTCGCGCAGGATGCCGGATGGGATCAGGTGCAGCACGGTTTTCTTGCCCGCGATCACCAGGGTATGCCCGGCATTGTGCCCGCCCTGGAATCGCACCACCCCCTGAGCATGATCGGTCAGCCAGTCGACGATCTTGCCCTTGCCTTCGTCACCCCACTGGGTGCCTATAACCACTACGTTCTTAGCCATTGCCAAACTTTCGAGTTTTAAATATCAACAATTTCAATTATCAAAGCGCAACGATCTGCCAAGCAGCATTGCGCAAAACCAGCTCGCGGTCGCACTGCAACTCCCTGCGCAGGCTTGCGTCACCAAGCAGGTCGACGACGACAATTTCCCCGGCATCACGCAGTTGCTCAATCCGGTCGCGCAAGCTTGCATCGTCGAGGTAAGGCGCACAGATGCCCAACCTGACCGGCTGGTGCGGCAACAAACCATACAACTGCCGCAGGTCCATGCTGAATCCGGTAGCTGCGCGCGCCCGCCCGAAGCTCTTGCCCAAACCGTCGTAGCGCCCGCCCAGCGCGATCGCATCGTGGCTGCCCGCATGGTAGGCGGCAAACACCATGCCGTTGTGATAGTGGTATCCGCGCAGGTCGGCGAGGTCTATACCCACGCCGGACACCAGCGGTTGCAATCTGCCGGAGATGCTTTGCAGGTCATCCAGCGCCCCACGAATCCCGGGATAATCCGGCAACAGCCTGCGGGCTTTCTCCAGCACGCCGGCACAATTGCCATACAGCGACGGCAACGCAAGCAGGGCATCGCGCAAGGCTGCATCCAGCGATGCCGTCAGCGCTTGCAAAGCAGTGCCGTCCTTGTTTTGCAGCGCGACAAATAATTCGTTCTCGATATTCCTGTCCAATTTGGCATGGTTCACCAGCGCGCGAAACACACCCACATGGCCGAGGTCGAGATGCACGCCTTCGATGCCCAGCAAAGCCAGGGATTGCAGCATCAGTTGCTGGATTTCCAGATCGCTCTCCAGCCCGCGATGCCCGTACAATTCGGCACCGATTTGCAGCAATTCGCGGGTGCGCGTCAGCCCCGCCGGTTGGGTGTGCAACACGCTGCCCGCGTAACACAGGCGCACCACGCCTTGACGGTTCAGCAAATGCGCGTCTATGCGTGCCACTTGCGGCGTGATGTCGGCGCGCAATGCCAGGGTGCGCCCGCTCAGCTGGTCGACCAGCTTGAAGCTGCGCAAATCCCTGTCATCACTGCCGTCAAGCAACAATGATTCGGCATATTCCAGCAGTGGCGGAGCCACCCATTGATA
>JAJZEQ010000214.1 GCA_021851345.1 Pseudomonadota bacterium | reverse complement strand
GCCGGAACTGCCGCCGGGCACGGCGTTGTTATCCCAGGGATTCTTCACCGCGCCGAAATGCGAGGTCTCGTTGCTCGACCCCATCGCGAATTCGTCCATATTGGTCTTGCCCAGGTTCACCGCGCCCGCGTCATTGAATTGAGCTATCACGTGCGCGTCGTAAGGCGCGATGAAATTTTCCAGCATCTTCGAGCCGCAGGTAGTGCGCCAGCCCTTGGCACAGAAGATGTCCTTTTGCGCGATGGGTATGCCGGTGAGCGGCTGGGCCTTGCCGAGGGCCAGCAGCGCATCGGCCGCGCGCGCCTGCGCCAGGCTGGTTTCGGCATTGGTCGTGATATAGGCATTCAACCCGGGATTGAGCGCGGCAATGCGATCGAGGTAGAGCTGCGTCAGTTCGACGCTGCTGATTTTTCCGGCGCGCAGCGCGCTGCCGAGTTGCTGCAGACTGGAACCAAGCATGGCTGGCACTATTCGATGACTTGTGGAACGAGATACAGCCCTGCCTCGACCTGGGGCGAGCCCTTGTATTGCGGAGCAAGGGACTGGAACAACCCGCGCTGGTCGGTTTCCGTCACAACGTCCTCGCGCAGCCGCTGGGACAGGTCCTGGGCATGGGACATCGGCGCGATACCCGTGGTATCCACGGCCTGCATTTCGGCGATCAGGTCAAAAATACCGTTCAACTGGGTGCGTGCTGATTCAATCTCGGTTTCACTCATCGCCAGCCGCGCCAAACGGGCGACTTTGCGGACATCTGCATTGGTCAATTTCATACTAGGGGACATAGCAAAAACTTTATTCAAATAAGACCAATAGGGTATCATACTAGGGTTTACCGGCGCACCCTCTTTGCGCACCCTCTTTGACTATAGGACACAACATGTTTGGACTTTTTAAAGGCTATTTTTCCAACGATCTGGCCATCGATCTCGGCACCGCAAATACGCTGGTCTGGGTGCGCGGCCAAGGCATCGTGCTCAACGAACCCTCGGTAGTGGCGATACGCCAGGAGGGCGGGCCAAACGGCAAAAAGGTGGTCCAGCAGGTCGGGATCGGCGCAAAGCAGATGATGGGGCGCACGCCCGGCAGCATCACCGTGATCCGCCCGATGAAAGACGGCGTGATCGCCGACTTCACCGTTACCGAGCTGATGCTCAAGCATTTCATCCGCAAGGTTTACAAGGCGGGCATTTTCAGTCCCAGTCCGCGCATCGTGATCTGCGTGCCGTGCGGTTCCACCCAGGTGGAACGACGCGCGATTCGCGAATCGGCGGTTGGCGCGGGTGCGCGCCGCGTGGAGTTGATCGAAGAACCGATGGCCGCGGCGATCGGCGCCGGGTTACCGGTTGAAGAAGCCACCGGCTCCATGGTGGTGGACATCGGCGGCGGCACCACGGAAGTCGGGGTGATCTCCTTGGGCGGGCCCGTGTATTCAGGTTCGGTGCGCGTCGGCGGCGACAAGTTCGACGAGGCTATCATCAATTACATCCGCCGCAATTACGGCATGCTGATCGGCGAAACCACCGCGGAGGAAATCAAGAAGACCATTGGTTCCGCCTTCCCGGGCAGTGAAGTGCGCGAGATGGAAGTGACCGGGCGCAACCTAGCCGAAGGCGTGCCGCGCAGCTTCACGATTTCCAGCAATGAAGTGCTGGAAGCCATGACCGACCCGCTAAACAATATCGTCAGCGCCGTGAAGACTGCACTGGAACAGACCCCGCCGGAACTCGGCGCGGACATTGCCAACAAGGGCATGGTGCTGACCGGTGGCGGCGCGCTGTTACGCGACCTGGATCGGCTGTTGATGGAAGAAACCGGTTTGCCGGTGTTGATCGCCGACGATCCGCTGACCTGCGTGGTGCGCGGCTCTGGCATGGCTCTCGAACACATGGACACGTCGACCAGCATTTTCACCACCGAATAACTATCCACCCATAATCATCCCAGGCATCCCGATGGAACGGCGTTGATAGACGGCACGCAATCCTTCAGATTCTTCAATCGCGGCCCCAGTCCAGCGGTGCGTCTGGTATTCTTTGCGGTGTTGTCGCTGTTGCTGATGTTCATAGATGCGCGCTATCGTTACCTGGAATCCGCGCGCAGCGCTGTATCGGTACTGATTTCACCGATACAGCGCATGGCAACAATACCGGGTATTTTATGGCAACAAGCGGATGATTTTTTCATCACGCAAAACGCGCATCAAAATTTGTTGGCAGAAAATGCCGAGTTGCGCAGTCAGCATCAGAACGATGCCGCACAATTATTGCAATTGCAGGACCTGCAATCTGAAAATCAGCAATTTCGCAAGCTGGACGAACTTCCGGTACGGCATGAATTCTCCACCCAGTTAGCCGAAATCATCTATGCCGAGCGCAACGTGTTCAAGCGCAAGGTGCTCATCGACAAGGGCTCCCAGGCCGATGTACAGCTCGGGCAGGTGGTGATGGATGACGCCGGCATAGTCGGGCAAATCACCCGTGTTTATCCCTGGCTTTCCGAAGTCACCCTGATCACCGAAAAGGATCACGCCGTGCCGGTGCAGGTGGTGCGCAATGGACTGCGTACCATCCTGTTCGGTTCGGGTGACACCAGCCAGTTGTCGCTGCGCTATATGCCGGTCAACGCCGATATCCAGACCGATGATGTGCTGGTCACCTCGGGCATAGACGGGGTGTATCCGCCGGGTATCCCTGTAGCAAAGGTGACAAAGATAGAACGCGACCCCGTCTATCCATTTGCGCGTGTTTCCTGCCTGCCTGTCGCAGGAGTGGACAATCACCGCCAGCTGCTGATTTTGTCCGGCATGCCCAAGCTGCCGGAACGCCCCGAAGAATCTCCCGCATCCGATGCCGGCAAACATGCAAGGCCCAGGAGAAGCAACTGATGTCATACGCCAACACACGGTCCAAACCGGAAATCCAGCGCCCGATCAGCAACATTTTTATTTTGACGAGTTTGCTCGCCGCGCTGTTCATGAACTGGTTGCCATGGGAGGGCATTTGGCTGATGCTGCGCCCGGATTTCGTGGCGGTAGTATTGCTGTACTGGTGCATGAACAAACCCTGGCGTGTAGGTATCGGGATTTCCTGGGTAATGGGCATACTTGCCGACGTATCGGATGCCAGCCTGTTCGGGCAGCATGCCCTGGCGTACACATTGCTCGCTTTCGGCGGCCTGGCGCTGCATCGGCGCTTGCAGATGTTCGACTTGCGCCAGCAAACCATCCAGGTATTGGGCATCTTTGTGCTGACCTATGCGATTTATACGCTGGCGCAATGGCAGATTAACGGCTACGTGGTATGGGCCTATTTTCTCGGCAGCCTGACTTCAACCTTGCTGTGGGCCCCGCTCAACCTCATGCTCCGGGCGATACAACAAAGAAGTGCGGAGCGTGAAAGCCGCTCATGAAGAAGCATGTCGAGTTCAAGAATCACCAGCGCGAGATATATCACTTTCAATTGCGGTTAATCGTCAGCATCGGTTTCGTCTTGGTGTTACTCGCCATCCTGCTGGTGCGCTTTTTTTATCTGCAACTGCTGCGCCACAATTATTACCAGACCCTGGCGGAAAGCAACCGCATCGCGGTCGTCCCCATTGTTCCCAATCGCGGCCTGATACTCGACCGCAACGACCTGGTGCTGGCGCGCAACTATTCGGGCTACACCCTGGAAATAAACCTGAATAAAGTAACCGACATGGAAGCCACGATTAACGACCTTTCCAGGCTGGTGACGATCACCAACAAGGATCGCAGGCGCTTCAAGAAACTGCTTGCCGAAAGTCACAACTTCGAAACCCTGGTGATACGCAACCGCCTGAGCGATGAAGAAGTCGCACGTTTTGCCGCACAGCAATATCGCTTTCCGGGCGTCGAAATCAAGGCCAGGTTATTCCGCGATTACCCGCTCGGTGAAAAAACCTCGCATTTGATCGGTTATATCGGGCGCATCAACGACACCGAAGTAAACCAGCTTGAAGAAAGCGACCTGTCAGCCAATTACCGCGGCTCGGATTACATAGGCAAGACCGGCCTGGAGCAAAGCTACGAAGCCGACCTGCATGGCACCACGGGAATAGAGCAGGTCGAGGTGGATGCGAACGGGCGTGCGGTACGCATGCTTTCGCTCACCCCGCCCGTTTCCGGCAACACGCTGGTATTGAGTATTGATGCAAAATTGCAGGAAATAGCCGAGCAATCGTTCGGCGATTTTCGCGGCGCGCTGGTCGCGATAGACCCGAACAATGGCGAAGTGCTGGCCTTCGTCAGCAAACCCGGATACGACCCCAACCCGTTCATCGATGGCATAGATCCGCAAAGCTGGGATGAGCTGAACAATTCGCCCGATGTGCCGTTGAATAATCGCGCGCTGCGCGGGCAATATCCGCCAGGTTCGACCATCAAGCCGTTCATGGCACTCGCCGGATTGAATTATCACACTCGCTCACCCGAGCAAACCATCAACGATACCGGGGTGTACTATTTGCCGGGCAGCAGCCGCCAGTATCGCGACTGGAAAGCGGGCGGCCATGGCCTGGTGAACATGTTCAAGGCCATTCAGATGTCTTGCGACACTTATTTTTATGGATTGGCAACCGAGTTGGGAATAGGCAATATCTACAATTTTTTGACCCGCTTTGGCTTTGGCCAGAAAACCGGCATCGACCTGGAAGGTGAAACTTCCGGCCTGTTGCCATCCCAGGAATGGAAGATGAAGCGATACCAGCAGATATGGTACCCCGGCGACACGGTATCGATCGGCATAGGCCAGGGTTACACCCTGGTCACGCCGTTGCAGTTGGCGTTCGCAACTGCCACACTGGCCAACAATGGCGTGGCTTACAGGCCCCATCTGGTGAAAGAAGTACGCAGCTCACGCAGCAGTGAAGCCCGTTTCATCGCCAAAGACCCCCTGTACGATCTCAATATTCCCGCGTCACAACTCGATCTGATCAGGCGCGCAATGGTCGCTGTCACGCAACCCGGCGGCACCGCCGTATACGCTTCCCTGGGGGCGCCCTATCACATCGCGGGCAAGACCGGCACGGCACAGGTGATCGCGATGAAACAGGGCGAAAAATATGATGCGAAAAATGTCGGCGAACGGCTGCGCGACCATGCCTGGTTCATCGCCTACGCCCCTGCCGAAAACCCCCAGATCGCGCTCGCGGTGCTGGTGGAAAACGGCGGGCACGGCGGCACCACGGCAGCCCCCATCGCTCGCAAGGTGATGGACTATTACCTGCTCGGCAAGGTGCCCAAGCCCTTGACGAAGGCAGATGTGCAGGAGTCCGGCGCCCATGACTAAACGGCAACTCTGGCTGCGCTTCATTGCCCACCTGGACCGGCAACTCCTGCTGGGTATCGGCCTGCTGTTGCTGACCAGCCTGCTGGTACTGTACAGCGCGGACAACGCAAGCTTTGACCGCCCGCTGGGCCAGCTGCGCAATATCGTGGTGGCGCTCGCCTGCATGTGGCTGGTTGCCAACCTGCCGCTGCATTATCTGATGCGCATCGCCGTGCCGATCTATGCGCTGGGCATGGTATTGCTGATCGGCGTGGCCCTGTTCGGGGAGATCAGCCACGGCGCAAGGCGCTGGCTGAATCTTGGCGTGATGACGATACAGCCTTCCGAATTGATGAAGATAGGCGTACCGCTGCTGATGGCCTGGTACTTTGAAAAGCACGAGGCCACACTGACACTGAAAAACTACTTCATTGCCGCGCTCCTGATGCTGATGCCAATCGCATTGATAGCACGCCAGCCCGACCTGGGAACATCGCTGCTGATCACCGCCAGCGGATTTTACGTGCTGTTTCTGGCCGGCCTGAGCTGGCGCGTGATAGGCGGCTTGTTCGTTGCGGGTATTGCAAGCGCCCCGGTGCTTTGGTCCATGATGCACGAATACCAGCGCCATCGCATCATGATGCTGTTCGACCCTTCACAGGACGCGCTGGGCAACGGCTACCATACCATCCAGGCGACCATAGCCGTCGGCTCCGGCGGTCTCCTCGGCAAGGGATATTTGAATGGCACCCAGGCGCATCTCGATTTCCTGCCGGAGCGCACCACCGATTTCATTTTTGCTGTCTATTCGGAAGAGTTTGGCCTGCTCGGCAACCTGATCCTGCTGGCGCTGTATTCTTTCGTCGTCTGGCGCGGTTTCATTATCACCTCGCATGCCTCCACATACTTTACGCGCCTGATGGCCGGATCCATCACGCTGACATTCGCCACCTACGCATTCGTCAACATCGGCATGGTCAGCGGCATCCTGCCGGTGGTCGGCGTGCCGCTGCCGCTGATCAGCTACGGCGGCACCTCAATGCTCACGCTGTTGCTGGGCCTCGGTATGCTGATGAGCATAGAGACGCATAAAAAACTGGTTCGAACCTGACAATACAACAAGCCGGCCCGCCGGGCCGGCCCCGAAAAACTTTCATAGCCATTCGGCCAAGTCACCAAAAAACGGTGACCCAGGCCGCTGCTTAACAGGAGATTGCATGAGCAACAAAGTCGTCATTCTGGTCGCAACAACACTGCTGCTCGCGGCCTGCGGAACAGCGCCGCAGCGCAAGGCGGAAGCGCCGACACCGCCAGCGGCAGCCAAACCCGGCGGCGCTTACCTCGAGGGGGACGGGCCGGGAGCAAATATCCCGGCCAATATCGATGCAATACCCGATGCCGTGCCGAAAAGCGAGCCGCTGCACCGCTATGCCAATCGTCCTTATGTCGCACTGGGCAAGACTTACGTTCCGCTGACGATGACCGGAACTTTCAAACAGCGCGGCATCGCATCGTGGTACGGCAAAAAATTCAATGGCGAACGGACTTCCAGCGGCGAAATCTACGACATGTACGGCATGTCCGCCGCCCATCCCACTTTGCCGATACCCAGTTATGCGCGCGTAACGAATCTCTCCAACCAGAAATCCGTGATCGTGCGCATCAATGACAGGGGCCCGTTCATTGATGACCGCATCATCGACCTTTCTTACACCGCCGCCCACAAACTCGGCATCGTCAACAACGGCAGCGCCGAAGTCGAAGTGGAGAGCATTCCGCCCAACTCAATCATCAACACCATAACCGCCGGCACGGTGCAATCCAGACCGCTGAATAATGAAAGCAGTGCAACCGCCGCCGTTGCTGCATTTCCTGCCGCCGCGGCCTCGGCGGTTATTTCCGCACCCGCCGTTTCTTCCTCTGCTGTTGCCGCATCTGCTGTTGCTGCCACTGCCTCTGCCGTTCCGGCCATCGCGAACACGGCAGCAGCGGATCCCGACCCGGCTGCAACAGCATCGAAAAGCAGCGACGCCAATGTGTACCTGCAGCTGGGCGCATTCAAGACACAGGAAGCAGCAGTAGCCTATCTGGCAAAAATGCGCTCCAAGCTGGGTAGTCTGGGCAAACAATTCAAGCTGACCAACAAAGGCGGGTTGGTGCGCGTGCATATCGGGCCGTATGCCAGCCAGAGCGAAGCGCGCAGCAGCGCGGACAGCATGGAGAGCAAACTGGGGTTCAAGCCGATAGTGAATTTGCCGTAGTTTTAAGCTGTGCCCGGGGGCAGGGCATGGGCACAGACTACCCTGCACAAAAGGATAACTGCAAGACAGGCAACCGGGCGCTGGATTTCCGTTGCTCAAGAACATTACCCGATGCCGTCATTCACCAGTAATATGGCGCCATCCGGGTCATGCCATTGCCGCCGAAACGGGGAGCGGCCGCTTTATTAATGGCGTTGACCCGGAGCAAAGCGGCTTCCGGCAGCCATATCGTGGAAATCCGTAAACTGACTGGAGCTGATTTCATCGTTCATCCGGCATGCAGGCCGGTGAGTCTTATCTTAGTGAAGGGAGGAGAATAAAAATGAATCCAAAAAGTTCACAGGCATCCGCCGGGCAGAACAGGGAGGGAGCAGTTGCCCGACTGGGCATTCGCTTTGCAGACTGGAGCGAGAAGTGGTTTCCCGACGCATTTGTCTTTGCCGCCCTTGCGGTGCTTATCGTCAGTATCGGCGCGCTGGCCATGGGCAGGACACCCACCCAGGTCTCCGTTGATTTTGGCAAGTCCTTCTGGAACCTGATTCCGTTCACGATGCAAATGGCCTTCGTCGTGATCGGGGGCTATGTGGTGGCGATATCGAAACCGGTACAAAAACTGATCGTCGTGCTGGCCAGGTTTCCGAAAACCCCCAGGGGGGCGGTTGCCTATGTCGGTTTCATGGCGATGCTGACCTCCTTGCTGAGCTGGGGTTTCAGCATGATCTTTGCCGGAATTCTGATGCGCGAGATCTGCAAACGCATGGAGGGGGTGGATTACCGGGCGATCAGCGCAGCGGGCTTTCTCGGCCTGGGCACGGTCTGGGCGCTTGGCCTGTCGTCTTCGGCCGCCCTGATGATGGCCACGAAGGGTTCAGTTCCGCCGGCATTGCTCAAGATCAGCGGGGTCATCACGCTGGAGCAGACCTTGTTCACCTGGCAGAATCTGGTGATGATACTGACGCCTATGGTGATCTCCACATGGATTTGCTATTCCTCCGCCCCCTCTGCGCATTTGGCGAAAACCTTCGCTTCTGCGGGAAACAAACAAGCTGAGGCGGATGATATTGGTGTCGCCCAGACGCCCGGCGAACGACTGGAATTCAGCCCCCTCCTGACGCTGGTACTGGTCGCGCTGGGCGTGATTTACCTGGTGGATGTGTTTGCCACCAAGGGCGGGTTGGCCGCGCTGGACCTGAACACCTACAACTTCATGTTCATCATCGCCGGGCTGTTGCTGCACTGGCGGCCCCGCGCCTTCCTGCGCGCGGTTGCCAAATCGGTGCCGATGACCGGCGGCGTGCTGATCCAGTTTCCGCTCTATGCCGGCATTTTCGGGATCCTGATGGGCTCCGGCATCAATGAGGTTCTGGCAAAATTCTTCGTCTCGATCTCGACGCAAAACACCCTGCCCGCGATCGTGGGTGTGTATTCGGCGATCCTGGGCTTGTTCCTGCCCTCGGGCGGCGGCAAATGGGTGGTTGAAGCGCCTTATCTGCTGCAGGCGGCAACCGAGCTCAAGGTGAATCTCGCCTGGGTCGTGCAGTGCTATAACGCGGCTGAAGCGTTGCCCAACCTGATCAATCCTTTCTGGATGCTGCCGTTGATGGGTCTGGTCGGAGTGAAAGCGCGCGAGCTGGCCGGCTACACGATGTTGCAACTGATATTCCTGGCCCCGGTCACGATCTTCATGTTGTGGCTGCTCTCAATGACCATGCCTTATGTCCCGGCGGTTATGCCCTGAAGCGCGACAGCCGCTATCGCAGACTTTGTTCATCGCGATAACGGCTGTCATAATGACGGGGTGACTGAAGCGTAAATTGCGCAACTTCGTGCTCTGCGACCGCAAAATTCATTCGTCGTAAATCAATTTCCGGATAACTGTAAAAATGGAGCCGGAGCATTCCGTCGTATGGGCGCTCCGCATCCCGGCCTGGTGAATGGCGTGCGCACAGCACTCGCCTCTGAAGGAGAAAACACATGACTCAGGCAGTAATTGTTGCGGCAAAACGCACCGCCATCGGCAAATTCGGCGGCTCGCTCGCCAAACTGTCGGCGCCGGAACTCGGCGCCGCCGTGATCCGGGCGCTGCTTGCCGAAACCGGCATCAGGCCCGAACAGATATCCGAAGTCATACTGGGTCAGGTTATGACGGCCGGCAGCGGCCAGAACCCCGCCCGACAGGCCGCGATCAGGGCCGGCCTGCCGAATACCACTCCCGGCTTCACGATCAACAAGGTGTGCGGCTCCGGCCTCAAGGCTGTGATGCTCGCCGCGCAGGCGATCAAGGCCGGCGATGCCGACATCATCATCGCGGGCGGGCAGGAAAACATGTCCGCCTCCCCGCATATACTGCCCGGCTCGCGCGACGGTTTGCGCATGGGCGACGCCAGGCTGATCGACTCGATGATCGTCGACGGATTGTGGGACGTGTATAACAACTACCACATGGGCATCACCGCGGAGAACGTCGCCAGGCAATACCGCATCAGCCGCGCGGACCAGGACGCATTGTCGCTGGCCTCGCAGCAAAAGGCCGCTGCCGCGCAGGCCGCCGGCAGGTTCAGGGACGAAATCGTGCCCATCGCCATCCCGCAACGCAAAGGCGAACCGGTCATATTTGATACCGATGAATTCCCCAAAAACAAAACCAGCGCCGAATCCCTGGCCAGCCTGCGCCCTGCTTTCGACGAGAGCGGAACCGTCACCGCGGGCAATGCCTCCGGCATCAACGATGGCGCCGCTGCGGTGATGGTGATGTCCGCCGCCCGCGCCCATGAGCTCGGGCTCAAGCCGCTGGCCGCCATCAGGAGCTACGCGAGTGCCGCCTTGGATCCTTCCATCATGGGCATGGGCCCGGTGCCCGCCTCCCATCTGGCGCTGGAAAAGGCCGGATGGAAAGCTTCCGACCTCGACCTGCTGGAAATCAACGAGGCCTTCGCGGCGCAAGCCTGTGCAGTCAACCGGGAAATGGGCTGGGACACCGCCAGAATCAACGTCAACGGCGGCGCAATCGCCCTCGGCCACCCGATCGGCGCGTCAGGCTGCCGCGTGCTGGTCACGCTGCTGCACGAAATGCAGAAGCGCGACGCGAAGCGCGGCATCGCCTCGTTGTGTATCGGCGGCGGCATGGGCGTGGCGCTGACGGTCGAGCGTTAAGCTGCAGGAATTTTTATCGATGTTGACGGTATTGACAAAAATGCGGTGGCCTTCAAAACTGCCCGTCGTCATGCATGGAGCCTTGTCATGTGCGGAGCAGATCAAGTGAAAGAAAACATTCGCATGGAAACGCTGACCGAAGCGGCGATCCAGCGCCTCACTGCCGACAGGTTGGCGACGCTAGATCGCCTTCCCGAGCGACAGCCGGGATGCGAACCATGACAGAACCCTGCTGGACACCCGATCCTGCCAATATCGTTGCGACCCGGGTGGCGGCCTTCATAAGCCACGTGCGCGAGCATTGCGGTGTCGAACCGGCGGACTACGAAACACTGTGGCGCTGGTCGATAGACCAACCGGAAGCATTCTGGCGTGCCGTCTGGGATTTTGCCGGCGTGATCGGCGAGCCGGGCGGGCGCGTGCTGGTCCGCGATCCCCGACAAGGCATGATGGGCGCGTCATGGTTCCCCGAGGCCAGGCTCAATTTTGCCGCAAACCTGCTGCGCCCTTCGGCCAACGAAGATGCCCTGGTATTCTGGGGCGAGGATAGGGTAAAGCGCAGGCTGTCCCGGAAAGAATTGCGCAGCGAAGTTGCAAAACTGGCGGCGGGACTGCGCAAGCTCGGCGTTGTCGCGGGCGACCGGGTCGCGGTCTGGCTGCCCAACATGCCGGAAGCGATCATCGCGATGCTCGCCACCGCCAGCATAGGAGCGATCTTCACTTCCGCCTCTCCCGATTTCGGCGTGCAG
>JAJZEQ010000182.1 GCA_021851345.1 Pseudomonadota bacterium | reverse complement strand
ATAACAAAATCAATGCCAGCATAGCCGTCACGTTGCCCATCCTGTTGCACCAAGGCATTTCCGAACAGGGCGCCCGCCAGCGACAGCAGCAAAGGCAACATATAAACCAGCCCTATTCCACGCAATACCGCGCCCTCTGCAACCGATATGATGACTTGATCGCCCACGCTGGCATTGATTTTGTTATCCACCTGGAATAGGCGCGGCTTGCTGCAAAACAACTGGCCCAGTTTGCTTGACCCGCAACCCTTGCCATCGCACTGCTCACAACCACTTGCCCGTGATGCCTGCACAAAAGCATACCCTTTATCCGCCTTCACAATTACAGCTCGCTGTTCCAGCATGATTATTTACCGTTATAACGCACCGAATCCGCTACCTGCATCACCGTGTGGGGGGGAACTTCACCGACTATGGTAATCAAATGCTGATCCAGCACTTTGTGATAGAGATTTACGGCGCCACGACTGGATAGACCGTCCACATCATCCTCATCATGATCATCAGGCTCGATGAATATAGAAATCGCACTCAATCCATCCGAATATACAATTTGAGTCACGGGGCCATGCTTGCCGCGCATCGGACGCAGTATCTCCATAATCTTATTAAAACCCGCAGGTAACACATCCGCCACCCAACCACTATTTGTGGAAGGATAATTTTTAGCCGCTTCCGGGGTAGTAGTCACGGCTTTGCCATGCATATCCGCCAAGTCACACGTTCCGCCCCAGGAGCGGTCAATTTTCCCACCCAATTGCAATTGGGTAAACGCATATTGCTCAACGATTCTATTTCTTTCCCCGAGCACAGCAGCTTTCAACAATAAACCTGTATCGGTATGTATCCATAACTTATGCGTATAGCGCAAGTTGTCTTTGGGTTGAAACAGGATGACTTGGGCATTGTATCCGGCCACCCGCTCCACCCCCAATAGCTTGGCCTGATAATTGGCTTTCAGCGCGGACAATTGTTCAGGTAACAGGGACGGAAATTGATTGCTCCCCTGCTGACTCTCCAGTTGCACCAATTTGTCGTGGTCGTAGCTCCAAACTTGTCCGTCATGCCGAATAAGTTCCCGCTTGGGACCATCCAGACTTTCCAGCTTTTCATACTCCCTGTCCGCGTCGTTAATATGCACTATGCTGGAAGTCTCAACCTGGATGCCGAACTGATAAACGAACACCCCGCTGTAATCAGTTTGATGTCCCGCAAAAGCGGCAACCTCAAGCCAATCAAAGCCGGCCGGCAACTCTTCCGCATGCAAACTGGCACTAACTGCAAGAAGCAGTCCGCAAAGCGGAATACGCAACCTCATTGCCGCATTTCCTCTGGGCTGCTTTTCATTTGGCTTGCTTTTCAGCCTGATTATTTTTAGGCGGGGTATCGTCAAGACCATAGGAAACGGTGCGGATATAGGATGCACCACCATTTACGTCGGTGCTTGGGGAGAATTCCTGGTGTGCCATCAGATAATTATCGGACTTGGGCTGGATTTGCATGCTTGCCTGACGCATCGCAGCTTGTTGCATGGCCAATTGGGGTGCCATTTCAGGACTGATCTGCAAAGACATCCATGCCACCACCCCGACTGCTGACAACGAGGCCACGGCAGACAAAGCAAAAGTCCGTATTTTTTGTTTGACCGCATGACCGCGAGAAACGAGCAATACAGGCTCATCCCGCATACGTTCATGCACCTTTGCACTCAAATCTGAATGGATATGATCCGGTTGGCGCAACACATCACCAATTAAATGGTACGTGGCCCAATTCATCCGTGTCGCGTGATCACGTTTAAGATGGTCTATAACCATTCCGACATCATCGTCGAACAACTCACCATCCATCAACGCAGAAATCTCTTGCTTCATATCTACCACCTCTTACCTTTGCTGGTTTCTAACAGCGGACGCAGATTCTCCGCCACCGCTTCACGAGCCCTGAATATCCTGGATCTCACCGTACCGACCGGGCAATTCATCACGCTGGCAATCTCCTCGTAACTCAAGCCTTCAATCTCGCGCAACGTCAAGGCACTGCGCAAATCTTCCGGCAATTGCTGCAGGGAAGCCTGTACGACGTCGACAACCTGTTTACTCATTAGTTCATTTTCAGGCGTGTTTACTTCCCGGAGCAGGCTGGCCTCTTCAAACGATTCTGAATCCTCTGCGTCAAACGGAGTACTGGTGGGAGCACGGCGCTTATTGGACAAAAGATGATTTTTGGCCGTATTGATGCCGATTCGATACAACCACGTATAGAACGCACTCTCGCCACGAAAACCAGGCAATGCCCGGTAAGCCTTGATAAAGGCGTCCTGCGTTACATCCTCCGCCTCGGCAGCATCGCGCACAAAACGGGAAATAAGCCTGCCGAGCCTGCGCTGGTATTTGGATACCAGCAAATCAAAGGCGTGCTTATCTCCTCGCTGGACGCGCTCTACCAGCTGCTGGTCTACATCTCGCTCCGTCATCCCTGACTATTCCAATTATTATGTTGCCGACGAACACTTTGTTCAAGTGCCCGAATTATAACCGCTCAACATCATTCCCGTCAGCACACCTTTAGAGCTGGCAGACAGACCCTAGCCAACAAAAAATAATTACATTTACAAACCCGCCATCAAAACGCATTAGTTTTGTTATAGTCCCGAACCATATATGCACATAGAGATTTAAATTGTTGCAATTTGACACACTGATCATCGGTAGCGGCTTGGCTGGCCTGACACTGGCCATCAAGCTGGCTGAGCATAAAAAAGTGGGGTTGATCACAAAAAGATCGCTTCAGGATGGTGCAAGTGGTCAGGCGCAAGGCGGTATTGCCGCAGTGCTATCCGGGAGTGATTCACTTGAGGCTCACTTTCAAGACACCTTGACCGCTGGCGCCGGCCTTTGTGATGAGGCTGCCACCCGCTATATCATCGAACATGGCAAGGCGGCTGTTGACTGGCTGATTAGCCAAGGCGTCCCCTTCACCAGAGACGAGTCCAATGACACCGGCTATCATCTCACCCGGGAAGGCGGTCACAGCCGCAGACGGATCATCCATGCCGCCGACGCGACTGGCCATGCCGTGCAGGAAACCCTTGTCGCACGCGTGCAGCGGCATCCGAACATCACTGTTCTGGAAAACCACATGTCAGTCGACTTGATTACTGGCAAGAAATTGGGGCGTACGGACAATCGCTGTTACGGAGTGTATGCACTAAACAGCGTTAATGACGAAGTCATTACTATAGCTGCACAAAACACGATTTTGGCCACAGGCGGATCAGGGAAGGTCTACCTCTACACCACCAACCCGGATACGGCTACAGGCGACGGTATTGCAATGGCTTGGCGCGCCGGTTGCCGAATAGCCAACATGGAATTTATCCAGTTTCATCCAACCTGCCTGTACCACCCGCACGCAAAATCCTTTTTGATCAGCGAAGCGGTGCGCGGCGAAGGCGGCCTCCTGAAATTGCCGGACGGGAGGAGATTCATGCCATGGCACGATAAACGGGCGGAACTGGCACCACGCGACATTGTGGCCAGAGCAATAGATTTCGAGATGAAAAAGCGCGGGCTGGATTGTGTCCATCTGGATATCTCGCACCAATCGGTCGAATTTCTTGAGGAACACTTCCCGACAATTTATGCCCGCTGCCTAGCCCTAGGCATCAATATCAGCAAAGAACCGATCCCTGTGGTACCAGCGGCACACTACACCTGCGGAGGCGTTATCGCCGACTTGCGCGCCCGCACTGACGTGGAAAATCTTTATGCGGTGGGGGAAACCGCCTACACAGGGTTGCATGGTGCCAACCGTCTCGCCAGCAACTCGCTGCTGGAATGCCTGGTGTTTGCTGATGCTGCAGCGCAGGACATTCTCGGCAAACCTGCCGAAAAATCATTCCCTTTACCGGACTGGGACGAGAGTCGCGTGACCGATGCTGACGAACGAATCGTCATTTCGCACAACTGGGCGGAATTACGCCACTTCATGTGGGACTACGTAGGGATTGTACGCACTAACAAACGGTTGCAACGAGCTGAGCACCGCATCCAGTTATTGCAGGATGAGATCCATGAATATTACGCCAATTTCCACATCAGCTCTGATCTGCTGGAGCTAAGAAACCTTGTATTGAACGCGGAGTTGATCGTACGCAGTGCATTATTACGTCATGAAAGCCGCGGCCTGCACTTCAGCAAAGACTACCCTGAAACACTGCCTGAAGCACACCCGACCATTCTCATTCCACCCTCGACGTAATTTTTTTGCTCAGGGCTGACCAAGACACCGTCGCCAAAATCCAGGGCAAATCAACAGAAGGAATCCGGAGAATCGCCACGTCTCAAGATACGGGAAGGCTGGACCAGAGTCTGTCACGAAGCAAACTTCAAACCTATGCACAATTTGCGAAACTCTCCCGGACTCAGCGAGTCCGGAAAAATAACCCGTGAAACCAATGGGTGACGACCGCCTAACCCGACACGAAGCACGATGCAATAAGGGTTTACGATAGCCGAATTCGCAACCATGGCCCGAAAGCTCGATCTATCGCGCGTGGAAACCTTCACGCCATTTTGTTCAAGCAGAATCTCATGCCATGAAGCCGGCAAAAACATAAACACATCACGCGCAAGATAATAAGCAAGGCTAGAGGCAACCATCAGGATGGCAGCCACTTTGAATATTAATGGCACGGCAGTGACGCTCACAATGAGTGCCGCTGTTACATGCAAAAACAATAGCAACAAACCAAGCCGCGGGGAAAATCTAATCGTCATGCTTTGTGGAAAAGATCAGTTACCGGGAAACAAATAGCCATGCAATACCAAAAACTACAATCAACAGTGCAATAACCAGGAAAAGATTGCCGCTGCCGGATCGAGCCAGGGGTTGAGCCTTAGCTTCCCGCATCGGAATGCGAGTTGCCTTTATAGTTGGCACGCCATTCCTTATCGCCTCCGCGTTCGGACGCGCCATGTGAAAGGTCTTCGACAACTCATCGACATCTTCGCTGGTTGCAGTCAATGCGGCTAACCGCATAGTGGCTGCCGTCGAATCAAATAATGGTGACAGTCGTACCGTTGAGGCTGAATTTAGATCTGCTTCAAGAGTTCCCATCCGGCCGGCGATATCCACGGAATCAGATATTTTTTTCCCTGCTCCGGGAAAGGGTTTTAAAACTTCAATCCGCTGACTGGAGCGCGAAGAACTGTCGCGGCAATTGCGCAAATCAACGGCGAAATCCTCTGCGCTCTGATATCTATCCTCAATTCCCTTGGCCAAAGCTTTGGCTACAATAAAGTTGACCATTTCCGGCACGGCCGGATTGAGGGTGTTTGGCGGTGCAGGTAAAACATTCAGGGTTTGGTACATGATGGCGTTGACGTTTTCGCCGTCAAAAGGTGCCTGCCCGGTCAACAGCTCGTATAACATCACACCCAGTGAAAAAATATCGGAGCGCTGATCGATATCTTTGCCCATCACTTGTTCCGGAGACATGTATTTAGGTGAGCCAAGCACCATACCAGTTTGTGTGCGAACCGCCGCGGAAGCCATACGCGCAATGCCGAAGTCTGTAATTTTCACATGCCCGTCCCGCACCAGCATAATGTTCGACGGCTTGACGTCCCGATGCACAATGCCATGTTCGTGGGCATAAGCCAAACCAAGTGCGACCTGCGCGGTCACATCCAGAACCTGCTCAACGGGTAATACGCCCCTCTCATTCATGATATCGCGCAATTCCCGCCCCTCCAGGAATTCCATGGCGATGTAGGCCACATCCCCACTCTTGCCCACATCGTAAATGGTCACTATGTTTGGATGGTTGAGACGCCCGGCCGCCTTGGCCTCCTGATAGAACCGACCTTCGTATTCGTCCTTTTCATCAAGGGCAAGCCCAAGGTTGATTGTCTTTATAGCGACGACGCGATCAATCAGCGGATCCCTGGCTTTATACACAACGCCCATCGCGCCTTGGCCAAGCTCGCCTATTACCTCATAGCGGCCTAATTGGCTAATCATGGCGCCCACCCGAACGAGACTTTAGTTGTAGCGTACATTTGCATAAGCTCGGCAATCAGAAAATATCTTGCTAATCACAGAAGTTCGGCCTGATATGAACCGTCTTGCCAGAAATGAGTTCAATTTTTTGAGTGAAAATTCCGCCATTTGGATTGCTCACAATCACCGTGTGAGTGCCAGGTTGGATATTAACAGTTAATGATTTTTGACCAATTCTTCCTTTACGCTCACCATCGACAAATACTTCTGTTCCCGCCTTGCAACTGACCTGCACATGGGTGCCATAACCATCACTGGATGCTGAAACGGCAACATTTTTTTCTACCATACCTTGAGATTTTGTATGCTGGCGCGCCTCCTGATATTGAGCTGTGCCCCCTTTATCACCAGCCGCCTTCCTTTTTCCCGGCTTAGACTTGGTTTGCGCGCCACCGGCGGCTTGAGCTTGCACATCCGAGCCAGCCAGGCCTGCAGTTGCAGTTGAAGCTGCCGAGCCCTGCTGGATATCATTAACATCGCGCTTCTCGGCATTTTCGGCAACAGTAACAGCATTATGCTTCGTCAAATTCACAAGTAAAGTAATGAACAACAGCAAGGCAATTACAAATACTCCCATATACATTGATCGCATCTTCACATCTGCTTGCTGATAGCGGGAAATTGAAAACCGGAGCAATGCACCGAATCTTGCAGCAATGTATTGCCAAACCATTTTTGAGCGACTCATCAACATGGTTCGCAGGCTAATTTCCGCTTGGTCGCGAATCACAGGTTTAATTGCTCCGCGATGCGACGTTATATCGCCGGGATAACCGATTGCATATACTTCGTGCTCTCGCACATGCTTGTCGGTTCGGGAGCCTTGATAATGAAACATCCCGGCATACTGCGGGGAAAGACGCGAGACCGCATCGTAATATGAGCGTGACACGAGTATCTGGGCCGCATCTGCAAAACCCATAACGCGCTGCGCTACATTGATGCCGTCACCCACTATGTTGGGCTGACCATTTATATCCCTGACCAGACGCACCGGGCCCAAATTGATCCCCATGCGCACCAGTAAAGGTGGGTCAACATTGGGATCTTCTGCAAGCAGGCTTTCACGCAAACTAAGCGCCGCCTTCAATGCATCTTCTACGTCACCAAGAAAATTGATGGCTGCGCCGTCTCCGGTATCCAAAATGATCCGGTCCGTCATAGGCACATCACGAATTGCAGAAGAAAGGTAGCTATTGAACCTATCCTTCAACGAAATTTGTCCCGCGACAGATTTCTTGGAATATTCAACAATATCCAAGAAAAATACGCTGCACATGATGGTCTTGTTGCCGCGTTCTTCCATTCAGACTTCCAGTATCTCGGGATATCCCACCATTACATTACCCTGCCTCTAGCCAAATTTTATTTTGGTGATTCTAGTGATAGTCAACGTTTTACACCAGTTTTACTTTTCTTCATCCCGGGTGGGTTGGCGCGTCCAGCAACTTTAGCTGGAACTGCACGATGTGACATGGGTTTTACGGACAGTGAATTATCAAAGTGGCGAATTTGCGGGTCCTGATGCAAGCCATCGCTGGATGGGGTGCTGATGCCCACCCAATCTAGCATCTGAGCAACCTCATTCTCGCTCAACTCGGCGGACATGCCGCGCTTCAATCGTGGCGGCAAGTTGATTATACCAAAGCGCACGCGTATCAAACGACTTACCGGCAATCCCAAGGCATCGAAAGTACGACGCACCACCCGGTTGCGCCCTTCCTTGAGCATCACGCGATACCAATGGTTAAAACCTTCACCGCCCTCATCTTCCAGTTTTTCAAATTTCACCAAGCCATCTTCCAATTCGACCCCGTGTTCAAGCGCCAAATCGATCTGCGCTTCAGTCATCGTCCCCTGCAAACGCACGGCATATTCCCGCTCGACTTCAAAACGCGGGTGCATCAGGCGATTCGCCAACTCACCGGATGTGGTAAAAATCAGTAATCCGCTGGTATTAAAGTCCAAACGTCCAATCGCAATCCACTTCTGTCCGCGCAATTTTGGCAACTTATCAAATACGCTGTTGCGTTTCCCGGGATCATCACGACTGACGATCTCACCTTCCGGCTTGTGATACAGCAATACTCGCGTGACAAGGTTTCTTTCGCCAACCCTTATAGTCCGACGTTCCGCTTTCACCAAATCACCAGCCAAAACCCGCATTCCCAGGATAGCCGGTTCACCGTTCACGCTAACGCGTCCTGCGGCGATCCATTCTTCCATCAAGCGGCGCGAACCGAACCCGGCTTGCGCTAATACTTTTTGCAGCTTTTCACCAAGGATGTTTTCATCGGGTAATTCATGGTCATTCAAGCCACTGTCTGCAACAGCGATTTCTGGAACTGTTTTTTTATTTTTCATGCCGAAACCTCGCGCCGTTCCAGCACGGCGCGCGCCAGCGTACCGCTATCCACTTGCTCCAACTCGCCGCCTACCGGCAAACCGCGTGCAATACGCGAGACCTTGACATTCTGTGATTTGAACAGGGTTGCCAAATAATGTGCCGTTGCATCCCCTTCCACAGTGAAATTAGTCGCCAATATCAATTCGCATGGATGTTCCTGTACACGCTTGACCAAACGATCCAGATGCAATTCCTTGGCGCCCATTCCATCCAATGGCGACAATCTGCCCATCAAAACAAAATACATGCCCCGATAGCACTGCGCTTGCTCCATCATTAATAAATCTGCAGGCATTTCGACCACACACAGCAAACTGTTATCCCGCTTTGGTGATAAACACATAGCACATATTTCATGCTCTGAAAAATTATTGCATTTGCTGCAATGCTTGATGGTACCGACGGCAAGTTCCAATGCCTGGGATAAACGCAATGCTCCTGCACGATCACGCTGCAATAAATGATAGGCCATACGTTGGGCTGACTTCGGCCCCACGCCGGGCAAGCAGCGTAGCGCAACAATCAAATCTTCCAGATGTGACGGCATCACAGCTTGGGACATCGTCATCAAAATGGCAACTTCACTCCGGCTGGCAAACTCATGCCGGCACTGAAACCGCTCATGCGTTGCTGAGTGGTTGCCTCTGCCTTCTTCATGGCATCGTTGAGTGCCAACACGATCAAATCCTCCAGCATTTCCTTGTCGTCGGAAAATACGCTGTCAGCCAGCGTCACCCGGCGCACTTCATGCCCACAGGTCATAACCACTTTAACCACGCCAGAACCAGCCTGACCTTCAACTTCTACAGTTGCCAATTCCGCCTGCGCCTTCTGCATATTCAGTTGCATCAGCTGTGCTTGCTTCATCAACCCGCCTAATCCGCCCTTCATCATTTCCTCACCCTCCTAAGCCTGTTGAATTGGTTTAATTGATTCCGGCAACAAAGTGGCACCCAATTCTGATTGGGCCTCACGCACAAAGCCATCGCTCACAATCGAATCACTCGCCCGCTGCTGCCTGATTTGCTTACTCTGATTCTCCATAACTGCGGGTGTTGCTGATTCAAGTTCACCCAATAGAATATTCAATTTCATCGGCTTGGCAAAATATTCGCTTAACGCCGACAGCAATTTCTCCCTGGCCATCTTGTTCGTCTGAAAATGTTTATGTTCTTGCGATAGGCACAGTGTTATTTGTCCGTCCGAAAAGCTTTTCAGCACGCAATGTCTTGCCAATTGCTGCGCCAGACCCTGCAAGTTCAACTGCGCAAGCAACACGCCCCAGTCAAGGGTGCCAGAAACTGTTTCGCCAACCATTTTTTGTGTGCCCGCCAGTTGTTCTGGTGGGAGGATTGATGTTACTGGAGCGACAGAGGTAATCGGCCTGATGCCAGAATGAACATTTGGTGTAGTAAGCAACATGTCATTTCTGGCCGGTACAAATGCCAGCATGCGCAGCAATGTCATGGAAAAACCGGCATATTCATCGGGGGCCAAATCCATTTCATCGCGCCCATGAATGGCAATTTGGTAAAGCAACTGCACATCTTCCGCCTTAAAGCATTGTGCCAATTTTAGCAAACTCGAATGTTCCGGGTCATCTTCAGCGACTGCCTGTGGCACGGTCTGTATCAGGGCCACACGATGCAACAAGGAGGCAAGTTCTTGCAATGCTGCATCAAACGCCACACTGCGTGCAGACATAGCATCGGCGATTTCCAACAGCGCGATACCGTCCCGCTCATGCAATGCCGCCAGCAAGTCGAATAGATAACTTTTGTCAATCGTGCCCAGCATGGTGCGCACCAATGATTCTTCGACTTTGCCTAAAGAAAAAGCAATCGCCTGATCCATCAAACTCAACGCATCGCGCATGCTGCCCTGCGCGGCTTTCGCAATCAACTTGATGCCGGATGGCTCAAAAGCAATCAGCTCCTGCTCCAAAATATATCGCAAACGGCTTTCTATCAAAGACGGAGGCAGCAATTTCAGATTAAATTGCAAGCAACGCGACAAAACCGTAACGGGAATTTTTTGCGGGTCGGTGGTGGCAAGAATAAATTTCACGTGCCCTGGTGGCTCTTCCAAAGTTTTTAACATTGCGTTAAAGGCTGACTTGGAGAGCATGTGCACTTCGTCGATGATATACACCTTGAAGCGTCCGCTGCCCGGCGCATAAAGAGCACTCTCCAACAGCTCGCGCATGTTGTCTACCTGCGTGTTGGATGCGGCGTCCAATTCGATCAAATCGACGAAACGGCCGCTGTCGATTTCCTTGCAGGCACTACACTCGCCACACGGCGTGGCGGTGATGCCCGCCAGACAATTCAGCGATTTGGCAAAAATTCGCGCAATGGTAGTCTTGCCGACTCCACGAGTACCGGTGAACAGATAGGCATGATGCAAACGATTTTGCGTAAGGGCATTGCTCAATGCCCGTATGACGTGCTCTTGCCCCGCAAGTTGCGCGAAGGTCTTTGGGCGCCATTTGCGCGCAAGGACTGTTGTGACTGACAAGTTACACCACGTTAAAATTCAATGGCATAACTACCGGGAATAAACCTGGTGTTTTGCTTGAGTTTATTGAAGTCGTCACTGCATAAATTTTAGTAGCGATGATTTTCATATCCACTCCACACACCAATTAGGAGGCGAGCCTTACCCCGGCACTTACAGTAGTAGTTATGGCTGCTTCCTTCCGGCCCTGACCAGGTTCACTACACTGCAATGCGGGGAGACCCGCCAATTCATTAAAAACTCATCAGGCTCTGGCACCATTATTTACATAATCGTGTGCTCACATAGCTTCAGAAAATTTTCTAAAATTATTACTGGAAATCATACACCGGAACATTCCCGGTACTTTTGCTCTACCAGCTGAGCTAACGACCCGACATAATTGAGACCTTGGGCGGGGTGCATTATCTGAAATGCACTGTAGCCTGTCAAAGATATTCGCGGCGAACCTCCGCTGCAAACGCCAACGCCCTCTC
>JAJZEQ010000077.1 GCA_021851345.1 Pseudomonadota bacterium | reverse complement strand
AGGAATAGCCAAAGACGGCGGTGGTACGGCTAAATAACGGCGGGTGAGACAAGCAATGTCCGCAAACCGCTCCGGCGGGTGTGGGCAATGCACAGACCGGGCAATGCGGTGTGTTGAGATAGGGCAAGGACAGGTTACAGGCTTCACACCACAAGCCGTCCGGGCTCATGGTGCCGCACAACAAACAGGGTTGGGCGGGCATCAATTGCCCGATTATTGTCCTGATGTTCAGAAATATTCCGCTTGAAATTGACAAGTTATCTCCTTTTCGGGGATGATGAGCCGATAGTTTCAAACAAGATACCAACCTCATCCAGAACAGCCAACCAGACCGGAAATGAATACACAGATTATCGAATTTATCCGCACTTCCGCCAACAAATCCGGCAAGCAACCGGATATGGGAGCCGCCACGCCGCAACGCTGGAGCGTGGAAGAAGTGGAGTCCCTGTTCAAACTGCCGTTCGCCGACCTGATGTTCCGCGCGCAGCAGGTGCACCGCGAGCATTTTGATCCCAACGCTGTCCAGCTTTCCACATTATTGTCGATCAAGACCGGGGGCTGCTCGGAAGATTGCGGCTATTGCCCGCAATCGGCATTTCATTCGACCGGGGTGGAAAACCAGAAAATGCTGGAACTGGATGTGGTGGTTGCGGCGGCGCGCGCAGCACAACAGAACGGGGCAGACCGGTTCTGTATGGGTGCCGCATGGCGCGAGCCCAGCGATGCGGACATGGCGAGTGTGGTTGAAATGGTCAAGGCAGTGCGCGGGCTGGGCATGGAAACCTGCGCCACGCTGGGCATGTTGAACGATAAGCAGACAGAACAATTGCGCGATGCGGGGCTGGATTACTACAACCACAATCTGGACACTGCGCCGGAATTCTACGGCGACATCATCAGCACGCGCGATTACCAGGATCGCCTAGACACACTGGAGCGGGTGCGCAAGGCCGGAATGCACGTGTGCAGCGGGGGCATCGTCGGCATGGGCGAAAATCTGACTCAACGCGCCGGACTGTTGGCGCAGCTGGCGAACCTTGAGCCTTATCCCGAAAGCGTGCCTATCAATAATCTGGTCAAGGTGGAAGGCACTCCCCTGGCCCAGACGGAAGATATCGATCCCTTCGATTTCGTGCGCACTATCGCGGCAGCGCGCATCACGATGCCGACCGCGCGCGTGCGCCTGTCGGCAGGGCGGCAGCAGATGTCGGATGAGCTCCAGGCATTGTGTTTCCTTGCCGGTGCGAATTCGATTTTCTACGGCGAGCAATTGCTCACCACCGGCAACCCGGAAGTGGAACACGATCGCGCTTTGCTGGACAGGCTGGGTATGTATGCCAGCGCTGAACAGCGCTGATATCCGGTTATTCCGCAGCAGACCTGATGAGACAAGCCCGGCTTGTCCCGATAAAAAAATCACTGAATTTAATCCCGCAGACAGGAATGTACTTAAATGAGGCAATCAAGAATTACTATCGATGTTCGCATGGATCAAAAAAATCATCCGGAATCCATCGCGTGGACCGCGACTGACTCCGGCGTCAAGGAAGCGCAGCAAGCCAAGGCGATGATGCTGGCGTTCTGGGACAAGAGCAAAAAATCCGCGTTGCATATCGACCTGTGGACCAAGGAAATGATGGTGGATGAAATGGCCGAGTTCTATTTTCAGATGATGACCACGATGGCAGATACTTTCAGCCGTGCCACGGCGCACACCGAGTTTGTCGCGCACATGAAAAGTTCGGCCAGTGAATTCAAGGAAAAATTCATCGAAATGCGCAGCAAAGAAAAGAGATCCTGAGCATACAGGACAGACTGATGCCTTTTGCAGCACTTCAATCCGCGCTGGACGAACGGGCAGCACAAGGTTTGCTGCGCAGGCGCAGCACTGCGCAAAGTCCGCAGGCACCGCATATCATCGCTGATGGTCAGTCCTTGCTGTCCTTTTGCAGCAACGATTACCTCGGCCTTGCCAATCACCCGCAGCTCATTGCCGCCTTGCAACAGGGTGCGCAACAATATGGCGCGGGCGCGGGAGCAGCGCACTTGGTGAGCGGGCACACCCGGCCGCATGAACGGCTGGAACACGCGTTGGCCGACTTTGTCGGCAAGCCTGCCGCGTTGCTGTTTTCCACGGGTTACATGGCCAATCTGGGTGTGGTGCAAGCGCTGGTCGGCAAGGCGGATACGGTCTTTGCGGATAAACTGAACCATGCTTCGCTGAATGATGCGATGCGGCTGTCGCGCGCAAACATCAGGCGCTACCGGCACAACGACATGGAACAGCTTGGCTTGCTGCTCGAACAAACTTCGGGCGGGCGCAAACTCATTATTACCGACGCGGTGTTCAGCATGGATGGCGACCTTGCTGCGCTGCCCGAAATTCTCGCTCTGTGCGAGAGACATGATGCTTGGCTGCTGGTGGATGACGCGCACGGCTTCGGCGTGCTGGGTGAGCGGGGGCGGGGTTCTCTGGCGCACACCGGCATTGCCTCGTCGCGCATCATCTACATGGCGACACTGGGCAAGGCGGCGGGAGTTTTCGGCGCGTTCGTCGCAGCCGACCGGGTGGTGGTCGAGACGCTGCTCAATCACGCGCGCAGCTATATCTACACCACGGCCACGCCGCCCGCGCTGGCTGAAG
>JAJZEQ010000043.1 GCA_021851345.1 Pseudomonadota bacterium | reverse complement strand
GCACATCAAGACCTCACTGGCGCCGGGTTCGCGCGTGGTGACCGAGTACCTGACCAAGGCGGGGCTGCTACCCTATCTCGAGAAGCTCGGCTTCTACCTCGCCGGTTACGGCTGCACCACCTGCATAGGCAACTCCGGCCCTCTCTCGGCACCGATAGAAGAGACGATAGTCAAGAACGACCTGGTGTGCGCGGCCGTGCTATCGGGCAACCGCAATTTCGAGGCGCGCATCCATGCCAACATACGCGCCAACTTCCTCGCCAGCCCGCCGCTGGTGGTGGCTTATGCGATCGCCGGGACGATGCTGAAAGATTTCCGCACCGAGCCGCTCGGAAAATCGAAGACCGGCAGGGACGTCTACATCGGCGACATCTGGCCGACGCACGACGAGGTACAGGCGCTGATGAAGCTCGCGATGAACGCGGATACCTTCCGCCGCCTGTATTCGGGATTGGCCGACGCCACCCCGCTGTGGAAAAAGATCGCCGCCCCTTCCGGCCAGGTTTACACCTGGCCGGAATCGACCTATATCGCCGAACCGCCATTCTTCGATGACTTCGAAATGCAGCCGGGCAAGGTCGCGGAAATTTCCGGCGCGCGCATTCTCGCCATTTTCGGCGACTCGGTCACCACCGACCACATCTCGCCGGCCGGCGCGATCAAGCCCACCTCGCCTGCCGGCACCTACCTGCAGGATCACAACGTGGCGGTGGCCGATTTCAACAGCTACGGCTCGCGGCGCGGCAACCACGAAGTGATGATGCGCGGCACCTTCGCCAATGTGCGCATCAGGAACATGATGCTGCCGGCCAAGGCGGACGGCAGCCGCACCGAGGGCGGCTACACGCTGTACCAGGGCAGGCAGATGTCTATCTACGAGGCCGCGATGAATTACATCGCCGCGGGTATTCCGACCGTGATCCTCGCCGGCGAGGAATACGGCACCGGCTCGAGCCGCGACTGGGCGGCAAAGGGCACGCAGTTGCTGGGCGTGAAAGCGGTGATCGCAAAATCCTACGAGCGCATCCACCGCAGCAACCTGGTCGGCATGGGCGTGCTTCCTCTGCAATTCAAGGGCGACACCAGTGTCGCATCACTGAAGTTGACCGGCGAGGAGAGCCTGGCCATCAGCGGCGTCGATGACAATTTGAAACCGCAGCAGGACGTGACGCTGACCATCACTCGCCGCGACGGCAGCACACAGCAAGTGCCGCTGCTGCTGCGCATCGACACGCCTATCGAAGTCGACTACTACCGGCACGGCGGGATACTGCCGTATGTGCTGCGCGAGCTGGTATCAAAATAAACAGTAGGGTGGGCAGGTTTTTGTGCCCACGCGGATTTTCGACATTGTGGGATAAACAGCCATGTCACGTTATCGCCGCGCATCGGCTGCGGGTTCAAGCTATTTCTTTACAGTGGTCGCTTACCGGCGGCAGCCGATCCTATGCAACGAGGCAATTCGTAACGCATTGCGCGACGCGATCGAAACTGTGCGCACGTCGCGTCCCTTTGTGATTGATGCATGGGTATTGTTGCCTGACCATTTGCATTGCGTGTGGACATTGCCTGATGGTGATGCCGATTTTTCCACACGTTGGATGAAAATAAAGCGCGCGGTTTCTTTGGCCTGCAGGGAAAATTATCACCGTCCCGATTTGGTATCAACATCAAAATTCAAGCATCGCGAATCGACAATATGGCAACGGCGATTTTGGGAACATCATATCCGGAATGAAAATGATTTTGCTCGCCATGTCGATTACATTCATTTCAACCCGGTTAAACATGGGCACGCACAAAATGCTATTGATTGGCCTTATTCGACGTTTCACCGCTATGTGCGCGACGGAATATATGCGCGTGACTGGGCTGGTTCAATGGAAAGTGTGGTGCTCGAATATGATTAATGTTGTCCGCTTAAATACTCCCGCGTGGGCACAAAAAACGTGCCCACCCTACGGCTGCTTTGATAGAAAGGAATCACGATGACCACCAGAACAGAACGCGACTCTTTCGGCCCGATCGAGGTGCCCGCAGCTCAACTGTGGGGAGCGCAGACGCAGCGTTCGCTGCAGTATTTCCATATCTCGTCCGAGCGCATGCCGGCAGAAATCGTGATGGCGCTTGCCGGGATCAAGCGCGCCTGCGCGCTGGTCAACCGCGATCTCGGCCTGCTGGACAAGGACAAGGCGAGCGCGATCATGCAGGCGGCGGACGAAGTGCTGGCCGGACAGCATGACAGTGAATTCCCGCTGTCCGTCTGGCAAACCGGTTCGGGCACGCAGAGCAACATGAATGTCAACGAGGTGCTCGCCAACCGCGCCTCGGAGCTGCTCGGCGGGGCACGCGGTGCGGCGCGAAAAATCCACCCCAACGATGAAGTCAATCTCGGCCAGTCATCCAACGACATCTTCCCGACCGCGATGCACGTAGCCGCCGCGACCGGCATCCACAACAAGCTGCTGCCTGCATTGCGCACGCTGCGCGCCACCCTGCAGATGAAATCCGGCGAGTTCGCCGACATCGTCAAGATCGGCCGCACCCATCTGCAGGACGCGACGCCGTTGACGCTGGGCCAGGAATTTTCCGGCTATGTGGCGCAACTGGATCAGGCAGAGAAGCTGCTGGTCGCGGCGCTGGCACCGCTATACGAACTGGCGGCGGGCGGCACCGCGGTCGGCACCGGGCTCAACACCCACGCCGAGTTCGGCGCGCGCGTTGCTGCGGAACTGGCGCGCAGTACCGGCCTGCCGTTTTGCAGCGCCGCCAACAAGTTCGCCGCGCTGGCCGCGCATGACGCGCTGGTGGCCGCGCACGGCGCGCTCAAGACGCTGGCCGTCGCGCTGATGAAAATCGCCAACGACGTGCGCTGGCTGTCCTCCGGCCCGCGTTCCGGCCTGGGCGAGATCAGCATCCCGGAAAACGAGCCGGGCAGCTCCATCATGCCGGGCAAGGTGAACCCGACCCAGTGCGAGGCGCTGACGATGCTGTGCTGCCAGGTGTTCGGCAACGATGTCGCGATCACCGTCGGCGGCGCCTCGGGCAACTTCGAGCTGAACGTATTCAAGCCGCTGATCGCGCATAATTTCTCCCACAGCCTGCGCCTGCTCGCCGACGGCATGGCCAGCTTCGAGGAGCATTGCGTGCGCGGCATAAAAGCCAACCGCGGGCGCATCGAAGAACTGATGGAACGCTCGCTGATGCTGGTCACCGCGCTGACCCCGCACATCGGCTACGACCGCGCCGCCGAGATCGCCAAACACGCCCACCATGACGGCAGCACGCTCAAACAGGCGGCGCTGGCGCTGGGCTATGTCACGGAGCAGGACTTCGAGCGCTGGGTGCGCCCGGAGGACATGGTCCACCCCGGCAAAAACTGAGCCGGCCGATCCCGCTCCAGCGCCAGCCCGGCCGTAGCGCAACGCTTCAGGCCCGTGATATTATTCCCGACAATTCAGGGTAGGTCATGCACCCGGCACGACACCCGATTCAGGCGCCGTGCCGGACAAATAACTCCAAGTACAAGGAGCGTACATGAAGCATTACGAAGAACCCGACGACCCGCGTCGTCGCGTACTGATCCAGGCGCTCGCGGCCGGATTTTTTTCTGCCGGATTTCCCGGCTCCAGCGCGCAGGCTTTCGACCTGTTCGGCACCCGGCCGAGGCAGTTGCCGCCGGGCCAATCCATCTACCGCATCACCGGGGAGGCCACTGTCAACGGCAAGACTGCAACGATGGGAACCCGAATCAATCCCGGCGACACGGTGCAAACCGGCAAGGACAGCGAGCTTATCTTCGCCGTCGACACCCATGCGATGATCCTGCGCAGCGACAGCCATCTGGTCATCGAAGCCGGGAAGAATCCGGGGGCTCAGGTTCCGATTCCGGCTCCGGCAAAGAAATTCACGCTGGCAGAAAATCGCTCCGAAGCAAGCAAGCCTACGCCGGGCAACGCGGCAGAATCCGGCCCGGTCTCGCTGCTGATCAACGGTCTGAGGATGCTGACCGGCAAGCTGCTGACGGTATCGCGCCACTCACAGATGCAGGTGTACACCGTGACCGCGACAATCGGTATACGCGGCACCGGTTTTTATGTCGAGGCCGACCCCGAGCAGACTTATTTCTGCACCTGTTACGGCACCACCGATGTGGTGGCCAGCGCCGACCCGGACAGCAAGACCACGGTCGTGTCGACGCACCACAGCAGGCCGCTGTATATCCTGAAAGGCCAGTCGCAGGGCAACAACATCCGCAACGCGCCCTTCATCAACCATACCGACCAGGAACTGACGCTGATCGAGGCGCTGGTCGGGCGCACCACGCCGTTCATCTTCCCCAACGACATCTATAACGCGCCGAGACGGGATTACTGAGCGTTATTCGAACAACAGCATGATGTAGGAGCGGGCCATGCCCGCGATTGTTGATTATTCGCGGGCATGGCCCGCTCCTACATAAAAGCAAAGGCCGTTCGCGATACATTGCGAACGGCCTTTTCACTTCAAGCGAGCACTGGCGTCAGTACGGCGCGCCGTTCAATATCCACAACAGGATCATGTTGTAAGACGGGTTCGTAGTAGCAAGCATCACCCCTCCGCCGTGATGGTGCCCGCTAGGCTTGAGCAGCAGAGGGCTGCCAGCGACGTCGGTAAAGTTGATACGTCCGCGCAACTCGGTGTAAAACCACTGATCGTCGGTGGCATCGGCGGCTCCGCTCCCGTTGCGATCAATATTGGTATAAAAGATTGGCGGGCCTCCACCCGGGTAGTGGCAACCCGTACAACCACCTGAACCCTGCAGGATCGTCTTGATATCGGCAAACCGGATCGCGCCAGCCGCCTTCGGCAGTGCAACCGAGCCAGCAGTATCTATCGTGATATGACCGTCACGGGCGTGCTCTGCATCGTGCCGTTGCCGACCACCAGTTGCACTACGTTGGGACCGGGTGGGCCGGTGAGCGTCGCCTGCGCCGAATTGGCATTGGTCAGCGTGCCCGTGCCGGACACGATGGACCAGGTATAGGTCGTCGCATACAGGCTGTTCGCGGCCGACAAGGTGGCGGGAGAATCAGTGGTCCGGTCCGGTCCGGGATCGGCGACCGGCCTGCCCGGCTTTAGCACCGCGCCGCTTGCATCGCGCACCGCCTCGGTCTGCGCGGTCTGCAAAAAAGTCGCCAGCGTGGCGGGATCATTGCTGCCCCAGAGTCGTTCATACACTATCCGCGCCAGCGGCATGTTGCCGCGGTCGATCACGTGTGCCTTGATGCGGGTGGCATAACCGAAAAAGTATGAATTGAAGGCCATGGGATCGCATGTGCCCGGAGTGGTCTGCGTACAGTAGTTGTCGAAATTGAGGTCATCAATCCCGTATGCATTGGAGCCACGCTGGATATGGCAGGTGCGGCAGTAAGGCGCGACCACTGTCTTGTAGAGGTTTTCCGCCGCAGCCCCGAAGGTTGCCGCCTGCCAGCCGGTCGGCAGATAGGTGTCGGAGAACGTCGCGCTGGGCAGGCCGTTTCCGCCATAGGCCGCCTTGATGATGTTGGCGGCGGTGCCTGCCCACTCATAGCCGTTCGCAACGCGCCGATTTTGATCTTCAGGGAACGCCGTCGCGGCAGGAATCGGATAGCTGCTCAGCACCCACTCGTTGATGGTCTTGAGTTTGGCTTCCTGGTCGGCGCGGGTGTAACCGGGCGTGGTCGAATAGCCGAAGCTGTCGACGATCAGCGGCTGCAAATGCGCCTGGACATCGCCGCGCTTCGCCGAAGCCGAGTTGCCCACCCAGGGGAATAAAGGCTGGCCAGTGGGCGATCCGGCCGCGGGCGTCAATGGATCGCCGCGCCCGCCGTGGCAGGTGATGCAGATGCCGGGCATAAACTTGTCGCCGCGGCCATCCAGATCGGCCACCAGCAGGCGTGATCCGGTGGTCGGATCGAAGGTGTAGAACTTCGCAAATTTGATGGCCGAATTGCAAGTCGCAGACGGTATATTCGAGTCCGAGGAGGTACAGGCAGAGCCGCTGAATTCGATCGCATTGGTGCCGACATGCCAGCGCTGGTCCTGCACCACTGCGGCGTCGAGGTTCAGGCTGGAATAGGTGTAGTAGGCCGCAGGCTTGACCAGATAGTTTTCCACCATCACCGCGATCGTGCCGGCATTCGGGCCGCTGGTGATGTTGCGCGCGGTGATGCGCCGCCCGTAGCCGAGGTCCTTCTGGTCGCCGACGACAACCGTGGTCTCGGTCCCGGTGGACAGGTTGCCGAAGCCGTTCGAGGACTTCCACTTGTCCAGCGTGTCCTCGTTGTTGCCCGGATCGATCGCCGCGTAATAGGCGGTCGCATAGCTGCTGGTGTTGGTCTGCAAGGTGCCGTCCGGCTGCTGCTGCGGATTGGGGAACAGCAGGAAACTGTCCGGGCCGCTGGTCGGCGCGACCGCTGTCGCGGACATCGGAAACACGTCGCCGGGATTGCCGCCGCTGCATGACACCAGCAACAGCGTCGCCACCAGCAGACCGGCACAGGCAGAAATGAAATGTCGGTAATTCATGATCTGACCCTTCAGAAATTCACCAGATAGGCTATCAAATACTGGTTGTCGACATAGCTTGCCGACGACGCCGCATAACCGGGCTGCAGGCTGGAGGTCGACGTGATGCGCCGCCAGGAGATATCCAGCGAGTGGCTGGAGCCGAAACCGATGTTGTAGCCCAGCGTGGAGATCAGCGTGGAGCCGGCGAAGCGGTAGCTGTCCAGGCCGGGGAACACATCATCCGCGGCAAACACCTTGGCGATGTCGATCAGGCCGAGCGAGGGATGGCCGGTGGACACAACGTCGCCGCGATGGTAATCGCCGCTCAGATACAGCGTGCCGCTGCGGGTCACGATGTAATCCAGGTTCAGCCGCGCAGAATTGTCCGTCGTGTCGAACACCTCGCTGTAAGCGCGGCGCTGATTGTGGGACAGCGCGCCGAACAGCTGTATCCGGTCGGTTACCGGCTGCAGCATCGAAGCGCCGGCGGAATAGTGCCAGCCGTCGCGCAGCTTCGATTCATACTGCTCGCCGAACACCCTCGCGAACAGAGAAAAAGTCGGCGTCGCGAACTCGGATGAACTGCGGTACTGGTATTCGGCGCTGCCGCCGCCGATCGCGCGGCTCAGGCCCTTGTAGGTGATGAATCGCTCACCGCCTACCAGCGCGGTCGCACGCAGCCGGGTATGTTCGGTGAGCAGTTGTGTGTAGGGCAAGCTCAAATTGGCGCTGTAAGAGCGGTCGGAAAGCTTGTCTGCGGGAGTATTTGCGCGCGTGACATTGTCGTCATACATGAAGCCGGCGTCGGCTCTGATATCGAGGCTTTTGACATAGCCCGCCTGATCGGCCTGAGCGCTGCCATACAGCAGCATCAGCCCCGCACAGGCGCACGCGCGCGCGATGCTGAGCTCGACATGTCTGGTGAAAAATATCAAGATGTCCTCCCTGGACTGATCTAATATTTGCTTGTTGCCGGCCGCACTCCCTGGCGCGGATGATAGGCAATATCCATAAACAGGACACAACCCGATCGCAAATTAAAGTATATCCGAAATAATATAAAGTGGCTGCAATTGCGATAACACCGGGATCCCGGTCGAAATACACGGGTCGTATTGCCGCGCAGGCCGGCGATTTGCCGATGGCATTGCCGGCCGTCGCAGCTTTGCCCGGCACATCTAAAATGCCTTGCGGCCTAATTCCCAAGCTGTTATCGTCGATTCGACGTACTAGAACAGATCAGTCATGACCATTACGCAGAAACCCAGTTTCACCATCCTGCTCCCGGGCATACTCACGTTCCTGCTGGGCAGCGCGGTTCTGTTCGGCTGGTGGTTCGACTTCCCCATATTGACGCACATCCAGGCTGAATGGGCTGCAATGGCGCCCGGCACGGCACTGTGTTTCCTGTTGGGCGGCCTGGCGTTGCTGACAAACAGGAAATCCCCGCAACAGCCGGTGCCGGTCGCACAACGCATCCTTGTCTGGCCGGTACTGCTGCTGGCGGGAGCAAGAGTTGTCGAACTGGCTTCGGGTCAGGATTTCGGCATCGATTTCCTGCTGTCGGGTATGAAGTTCAGCAATGTCGCGCACATGGCCCCGGTAACCGCGGCCGGGTTCATAGTATTCGCCATCGGAATGCTGGCCATGCAACTGGCCGACGGCCGGGAGATTCAGGTAGCAGTTCGTATCATGGCAGGCGCACTGCTGGTAACGGGATTGGCGATCGCCATCGGATTCTGGCTCAATTTCAAGTTCATATTCGCAACACTGTATGTCGGGCTCAGACTGGAGTCGATGGCCCTGCATACCTCCGTGGGAATTTCCCTGCTGGGCGCGGGCCTGTTGTGCCATGCGCTGCGCTGCAGGCTGCTCGATGAAGCAAGCACAGTCGAGCAACAGGCTGCGCTGATCTATCGTTCGACCCTGTGGGTACTGAGCGCAACGGCCATTACCACCGGCCTGGTCGGGATGTCGTACCTCGAGCAGACCATCAAACAGCAGGCATCATCAAACATGTCGCAACTTCTGAATGCAAGGAGCGAATATATTGACAACAATTTGGACAACCGCGTCCGGCAAGCGCTGGTGGCCAGCCAGGAGCCTGAATTCAAAACTGCTGTGGCCGCCCTGCTGCGCGACACCGGCAGCAAGTCGGGCATGGCGCTGGCAAACCGTGTTGCCGAACCCCTGCTTGCCTACGGATTTTCCGGTATCGCCATGGAGAGCGGTGACCGGCGCAGGGTGTTCGCGGGGCACCTGATTTCCGATACGGTTCCGGGGACACGATTCATCAATGGAAAAAACGATGTCACGCTTGCCTGGAACAACGGCTTTATCCTGCGCTTGAGGTTACCCATGGAGAGCCCGTCCCGTGGTATCCATCAAGACTTCCTGGTGTTCGAACAGACACTTCCTCACTTGAACAACATCTTTAGAGAAGCAAATCATTGGGGAAAAACTGGCTCAATGACGATGTGCGCCGGCCTGGATCAGAAGCGACTGCTGTGTTTCCCGCAGCGCGAGCAGGCTTCCTACTTCGTGGTTCCTGACGATTATCAGGGAAAGCCGCTTCCGATGGCTTATGCTCTGGCCGATCAAACCGGGATTGCCACCCTGATCGACTACCGCGGCCACGATGTGCTGTCTGCCTACGGCCCCGTGGCCGGCACCGGCCTGGGCCTGGTCTTGCGCATGGACCTTGACGAGATCTACGCGCCTATCCGCGACGAGTTGCGGATAGGCATTCCGCTGATCGCATTCATGATCGCCCTGGGAATATGGCTGATCCGTTCGCGCGTGCGTCCGGTCATAATGGACATTGCCAGGGCGCACGCCGCGGAAAGCGCCGCAAACAACCGCTTTGATGCCGCGATGCAAAGCAGCCCGGACGGATTCGTGATCTATGAAAGCATCAAGGATCAGGCCGGCGATATCGTCGATTTCCGTTGCGTCTATTTGAATCAGCATGCCAGCGCTATGACAGGATTAGTCTCGGGAAAGTCCGGGGGAATTCAGATCGGGGAATCATACCTCCGGACATTCCCGGAACGCGGTGAAATTTTTGCCAAATTAAAAACGATCGCACTGACCGGACAGATGCAGGTCGATGAATTGTCCTGGGCCGGCAACCATGGCGAGACGCTATGGTATCTGCGCCAGGTAGTGCCGATGCTGAAAGGCCTGGCCGTCACTTACCGCAATGTCACCCGGGAAAAATCCCTGCTCCAGCAGCTGGAATACTCGAACCGGCTGCGCACCGCAATCGTAGAAAGCGCCGCGTACTCGATCATCTCCACCGACGTCGACGGCACCATCCTGACTTTCAACAAGGCCGCCGAGCGCATGCTCTGGTACCGCGCCGACGAAATGATAGGCAAGGCCACGCCGGATATAATCCACGACGCCGAAGAAGTCAGGAACTGCGCCGAGAGTCTGAGCCATGAGCTCGGCCATCCGGTGGCTCCCGGTTTCGATGCATTCGTGGCCAAGGCGAAATCTGGCTTTCAGGATGAGCGCGAGTGGACCTACGTGCGCAAGGATGGCTCGCGCTTTCCGGTGCTGCTCTCGGTGACCGCGTTGCGCGACGAAAACAACAACATCAACGGTTATCTCGGCATCGCCTATGACATCTCGGAACGCAAGCGCGCCGAGGAATACATCCGCCACATCGCGCTGCACGACGTGCTGACCGGGTTGCCCAACCGCGCGCTGCTCGATGACCGGGTGCAGGTGGCAATCGAACAGCAGCGCAGAAGCAACTCCTCGATTGCGCTGGCGATGATGGACATCGACCGGTTCAAGCATGTCAACGACACGATGGGTCACCACATCGGCGACCGCCTGCTCAAGGAATTCGTGAACCGGGTCAAATCCTGTTTGCGGCCCAGCGATACGCTGGCGCGCATGGGAGGCGACGAATTTGTGCTGCTGCTGCCCGAAACCGATGAAGCGGGCGCAATTATCGTGATGGAACGCATACTGCAGGCACTGCATCTGCCGATCAACGTGGAAGTCCAGGAAGTGCATATCAGCTCGAGTATCGGCATCAGCATCTGCCCGCGCCACGGCGAGAACATACACGAGCTGTTGCGCTGTGCCGATGTGGCGATGTACTGGGTCAAGGAACACGGGCGCAACGGCTACAAGGTGTTCCTGCGCGAGATGGACAGCGGCGGCGCCAACCGGCTGGGCCTGGAAAGGGAGCTGCATCTCGCCCTCGACAAAGGAGGTTTCTCGCTGCTCTATCAGCCCAAGGTGGATATTAAGACCAATATCGTTACCGGCGCCGAAGCGTTATTGCGCATGCGCAGGGCGGATGGCCGGTTCGTATCGCCCGTCGATTTCATTCCGCTGGCGGAAGAAACCGGCCTGATCGTGCCGATAGGGAAATGGCTGCTGGAAACCGCCTGCAGTGACGCGGCCAGAATGCAGAAACTGCTGGGTGCACCTTTCAGGATTGCGGTCAATATCTCGCCGCGGCAATTCATGAACGACGATCTGGTCAACACGGTCCGGGATGTGCTCGGACGGACAAATTTAGATGCCGGGCATCTGGAACTGGAGATCACCGAAGGCACGCTGATGGACGAACGCAGCGGTGTTGTCTCAACCCTGTTCGAACTCCACAAACTCGGCGTGACCATCGCCATCGACGATTTCGGCACCGGTTATTCGAGCCTGAGCTATCTGAAACGCTACCCGATCAGCACGCTCAAGATCGACCAAAGCTTTGTCCGCGACCTGACCAGCGATTCCGGAGATGCGGCGCTGATCACTGCAATCATCGCGATGGGACACAGCCTGAACATTCCCGTCGTCGCGGAAGGCATAGAAACCGCAGCGCAACTTGCCTTTCTTGCCGCGAACAACTGCGACCTGGGGCAGGGCTTTCATATCGGCCGCCCGATGCCGTTCGATGACCTGGTGGAATGGTTTGCCAGCGACACGCGCTGGCATCAGGGCAAGAATATTTCAGGCATGGCCTGAAATATTCCGGGGAAATATTTTTGCTATTGATACTTCCATAATTCACGACACCCTTGCCGTCATTGCGAACGAAGTGAAGCAATCCAGCAAGACCAAGGT